>CAZKCJ010000196.1:1081-2866 GCA_964550885.1 uncultured Rubrivivax sp.
CCTCGACCTGGATGCGATCGGCTGGCTCGAGGGCTGGCTGCGCGCCTTCAGCGGCGCACTGGTGGTGGTCAGCCACGACCGCGCGTTCCTCGACGCGGTGGCGACCACCATCATCGAGCTCGACCGCGGCCGGCTGCGTGCGTACCCGGGCAACTACGCGGCCTTCGAGCGCCGCCGCGACGACGAGCTGGCGGCCGAGGCGCTGGCCGCCGAGCGCGCCGACAAGCTGCTCGCGCAGGAGGAGGCCTGGGTGCGCCAGGGCGTGGAGGCGCGGCGCACGCGCAGCGTCGCGCGCGTGCAGCGGCTGCAGCAGCTGCGCGCGCAGCGCGTGGCGCGGCGCGACGCGGTCGGGCGCGCGCGGCTGGCGGTCGACGCCGGCGTGCGCAGCGGCCGGATCGTCGCCGAGCTCGACCGCGCCAGCTTCGCGTGGGCGCCGGGCGCGCCGCCGGTGGTGCGCGACTTCTCGGCGACCTTCCTGCGCGGCGACAAGGTCGGGCTGATCGGGCCCAACGGCGCCGGCAAGACCACGCTGCTGCGGCTGATCCTGGGCGAGCTGCAGCCGACCACGGGCAGCGTGCGCCGCGGCACCCGGCTGCAGGTCGCGTACTTCGACCAGCAGCGCAGCCGGCTGGATCCGCAGGCCACGCTCAGCGAAAGCGTCAGCCCCGGCAGCGACTGGGTCGAGGTCAACGGCCAGCGCCGCCACGTGATCGGCTACCTCGGCGACTTCCTGTTCCCGGCGCAGCGCGCGCGCGCGCCGGTGCGCACGCTGTCGGGTGGCGAGCGCAACCGGCTGCTGCTGGCGCGGCTGTTCGCGCTGCCGGCCAACCTGCTGGTGCTGGACGAGCCGACCAACGACCTCGACATCGACACCCTCGAGCTGCTCGAGGAGCTGCTGCAGGCCTATGCCGGCACGGTGTTCGTGGTCAGCCACGACCGGCGCTTCCTGGACCGCGTGGTCACCAGCACCGTCGCCTGGGAGGGCGACGACGCGCCGGGCCGCTGGCGCGAGTACGAAGGCGGCTACGAGGACTGGCAGCGCCAGCGTGCGCGCACCCGCGCGGCCATGCCGGCGGCTGCGAACGCGGCCGCAGCCGTCGGCGCGCGCGCCGCCGCATCGGCTGCAGGAGCGGGTGATGACGCAGGCGCGACGGCTGCCGGGCGCGAGCCGCCGGCAGCGCGCAAGCTCGGCTTCAAGGAGCAGCGCGAACTCGACGCGCTGCCCGAGCGCATCGACGCGCTCGAGGCCGAGCAGCGCGCGCTCGGCGAGCGCCTGGCCGGGCAGGAGCTGTACACGCGCGAGCCGCAGGCGGTGGCCTCGCTGCGCGCGCGCTACGCGCAGCTCGAGGCCGAGCTGGCCGAGGCGATGCAGCGCTGGGAGCTGCTGGCCTCGCGCTGACGCGAGGGCGGCAGCGGCGACGCGGACGGAGCGGATCGCGTGATGGCTGCGCGGCTGCGCGTCAACGCGTCAGCGGCGGGTCGGCCGGATCGCGCTGGCGGTGCGGCCGCTGCACCCGTCGCCCGTCGCCTGCCGCCTGCCGCCTGCCGCCGCGCGCGCACCAGGGCGGTTGCGGCGACGCGCGCCGCTCAGGACAGCCGGTGCGGCGTCGTGTCGGGGTTGGTGGCCGCCGGGTGTGCGCGGCTGACGATCAGCGCGGCCTGCAGGTACAGCGCGTTCAGCAGCCGGCGCGCGCGGTCCTCGTCGAAGTCGGGCCAGCGCGCGATCGCCGCCAGATGCGTGGTCTCGCGCTTCAGCCGGGCCACCGCGGCGCCAAGCGAGCCGGT
>CAZKCJ010000196.1:2876-5838 GCA_964550885.1 uncultured Rubrivivax sp.
GCCGGTCAACCCGAGCGCGGCCAGGTCGGCGGCGGGGGCCACGCGGTACGCGGCCTGGCCGCCGATCTCGGGCAGCAGCTCGGCGCGGGTGCCGCGCATCGCCACCTCCCAGCAAAGAGGCATCAGCGGGTAGTAGCGCGCCGGGTTGTCGACCAGCGCGGCGATGCGGTCGCCGGGCGGGCGCAGCTGCGCCGGCTCGACGTGCAGCAGCGTCAGCTCGTCCAGCGGCAGCGCCAGCAGCTCGGCAAACGGCAGCGGCGAGTGCAGCAGCTGCTCGACCGGGAAGATCGTCAGCGGCAGCGCGCGGTCGCGCGCCTGCAGGTGCACCAGCAGGCGGCGCGCGTGGCGGATGCTCGCCGCCAGCACCTCGAGCAGGCCGCCGCCCAGGCCTTCCTGCTCGAAGCGCATCAGGTCGAGCAGCAGCGACGGGCTGAGCGTGGACAGCCGCGACGCGCTGCCGTCGGCGCGGGCCTCCTCCGCCAGGTGGCGGCGGAAGGCGCTGGCCCGCATCAGCTCGGGCTCGCCGGAGGGCGGAGTGGACTCGAACATCGCGCAAGGGACGTGGTCGCGGCCATCGTAGCGGGCAGCGGCGCAGTCTGCCGGCGCTCAGTTGTGACGGCTTGTTCAGGTTGCTGCAGTTCCTGCGGCCTCCCGGCCCTGGGGTTGGCGCTGCCGGCGGCCGCGCGCGCAGACGACGCGCGCATGCCCGCCAGGGTCTGGGCTGCAGGTGCGTGGAGGGGATCGGTCCAGGCGTGACCGGCCGGCGCCGCTGCACGGGGGCGCGCAGCACGCGGGTTCGCAGGTACGTGCGCGGTGGCCGGTGGATGCGTGCCGGGTGGCGAGTGCTGGGTCCTGAATGCTGATGTGTGCGGAGTGCGGGGTGCGGAGTGCAGAGTGTGGCGTGCGCCAGCCGTACACTGGCCCGCGCAGCCGCAGCTTGGCAGCGCCCGGCGACGCGCGCCGTGCGCGCCGCCAGCCGCCGCCGATCGCCACCGGCCGCCGCCGCAGCACCGACCTGGAGCCCGATGAAAGCGCCATCCGCACCGTCCGCGTTGCCGTCCGCAGTGGCGGCGGCGGTCTGCGCCTGGCGCGCGGTGCGCCGCGCCCAGCGGCGGCATCCAGCGGTGGTCGGCGAGCTCCCGAAGCTGATCGGCCGGCCCAGCGTGACGGCTTCGGCCGGCGGCTGGCCGACATCCGGATGCTTCCCGGTCGACGCGCTGCCCGCGGTCAGCGCGCGCTTGCTGGCCGGCGCGCCGCGCGCCGTGCTGCAGCGCGCGCCCAGCGAAGGCATTGCCCCGCGCCGCGAGCGGATCGCCGCCGATCGCGCCGCGCACGGCCGCGGCGTGGCCGCGGCGGGCGAGCCGGTCAGCGCCGGCTCGCCGCAAGCGATCGCGCTGCGCGGGGAGCTGCTCGCGCAGGCGCTGGAGCCGGCGGCGTGAAGCGGCGCTTCGACCAGCTCGACGTCTTCAGCGCGACCGCGCTGGGCGGCAATCCGCTGGCGGTGGTGCACGCGGCGCAGGGGCTGGACGACGCGCGCATGGCGGCGTTCGCGAGCTGGACCAACCTGTCGGAGACCAGCTTCCTGCTGCCGCCGACCGCGCCCGGCGCCGACTACCGCGTGCGCATCTTCACCCCGGGTGGCGAGCTGCCGTTTGCCGGCCACCCGACGCTGGGCAGCTGCTACGCCTGGCTCGCCGCCGGCGGCACGCCGCAGGCCGCCGGCCGCGTGGTGCAGCAGTGCGGCATCGGCCTGGTCAGGTTGCGGCGCGACGGCAATGCGCTCGCGTTCGAGGCGCCGGCGCTGCGCTGCGAGCCGGCCGACGACGCGCTGCTGCAGCCGGTGTGCGCGGCGCTCGGCCTGCAGCGCGCGCAGCTGCGCGCCGCCAGCTGGCTGGACAACGGGCCGCGCTGGCTCGCGCTGCTGCTCGACAGCGCCGCCGCGGTGCTGGCGGTGCGCCCGGACCACGCGCGGCTGAAGACGCTCGCCAAGGTCGGGCTGGTCGGCCCGCAGCCGACCGGGGCCGACACCGCGTTCGAGGTGCGCGCGTTCGCGTCGATGCTCGGCGTCGACGAGGATCCGGTCACCGGCAGCCTGCACGCCGGGCTCGCGCAGTGGCTGATCGACCTCGGGCACGCGCCGACGCGCTACGTCGCCGCGCAGGGGGCGGCGCTGGGCCGCGCCGGGCGGGTGCGGCTCGAGCGCGACGACGACGGCCGCATCTGGGTCGGCGGCGAGGTCACGCCATGCATCCGCGGCGAGGTCGAGCTGTGAGTGCGCCGGCGCCGGATGCGGCTCGGGGCGCCGAGCGCGCCGACGGACCGAGCGGCGCCGAGCTCGATCACCTGGTGGTCGCCGCGGCCACGCTCGAGCAGGGCGCGGCCTGGTGCGAGCGCGTCTTCGGCGTCGCCCCTGCCGCCGGCGGCCGCCACCCGCACATGGGCACGCACAACCTGCTGCTGGCGATCGGCTCGGCGGCCTTCGCGCGCAGCTACCTGGAGATCATCGCGATCGATCCGCAGGGCCGGGCGCCGGCGCGGCCGCGCTGGTTCGGCCTCGACGAGCCGGCGCTGCAGGCGGCGCTGCAGCGGCAGCCGCGGCTGCTGCACCTGGTCGCGCGCTGCCGCGGCATCGACGCGCTGCTCGCGCGGCTGCGCGCGCTCGGAGTCGAGCCGGGTGACGCGGTGGCCGCCGAGCGCGTCGGTGCGCAGGGCCGGCTGCGCTGGCGGATCGCCGGGCGCAGCGACGGCCGGCTGCTGTACGACGGCGCGCTGCCGACGCTGATCGAGTGGGACGGGCCGCACCCGGCCGCGCAGCTGCCGGCCAGCGGCGTCGGCCTGAGCGCGCTGCAGCTGGGCGGACTGCCCGCCGCGCTGGCCGATGCGCTCGGCCTGCCGGGCGTCGCGCGCAGCGCGCAGGCCACGGCACTGGCCGCGCGCTCCACGACGCCGCGCGGCGAGGTGC
>CAZKCJ010000197.1:0-5820 GCA_964550885.1 uncultured Rubrivivax sp.
TCCTGACGGGTCTGGACCACGCCGCCGCCGCAGTCGCGCCGGCGCCGCCGCACCGGCACGTGCGCGGCACGCACTGACACCCCTCGATATCGAGTCGCGAGCCGGCACGCGCCGGGACGCGGGCTGGATACGACGGCGCGCGAACGCGCAACACCGGCCGGACGCCCACGCGCCGCTCGACGCGCGGGCGCTCGCGCGTGGTGCGGCGGTCGTGCCGCGGGCACCGGACGAGCATGCCGCCGCACGCTTCGTGCATCGGGGGTCTTCGGCGACCGCTGCGCGGGCGAATGAAGCGAAGACCGGGGAATCCGTCAGACAAAGGCGGCAAATCGTGCCGGTGTGACGCAGGCCGATCGGCCTGCACCGAACCCGCGGTGGTTCACGACTCCGAACTCGCGGTGCACGCTCGCCCGAATACGCGGCGAGCATCGGCGCGTCGCCGATCCCCGGCGCACCCCTGAGCCGCGGGATGGCGAGGCGCCAGGTCGAAGCGTACGATGCCGCGGCGGCTGCCACCTCGAGCGGCCGGCATGGGCGTCGATCGCCCAACCAGGAGGCATCATGAACCACTTGCAGCTTGAGGCGCTGGTCGGCGCCATCACGCTCGTCTCGTCCGCAGCGAGCGCGTCCACCCTCTATGGCACGGAGTACAACGCAGCAACGCCGATCTACACGCTCGACCAGGTGACCGGTGCGCTGACGAACGGGCCGGCCACGGCTGTCAGCGACATCGGCGACCTTGCCAGCAGCGGCGCCGATGCGGTCTTGTGGGGAATCCAGATCCCCAGCAACACGCTCTATCGCTTCGACGCGATCACCGGCGCAACGCTGGGCACGGTCCCCGTCACCGGCTCGAACGCCGTCACCGGTGCGCCCGAGAAGATCGTCAGCCTCGCCTACGACGCCAAGGGGAAGGTGCTGTACGGCAATTCGACCAGCAGCATCGGCGGTGGCACCGACCTGTTCCGCATCGATCCGGGCACGGGCGCCGCCACCCTGGTCGGCAACCTGCAGGTCGACAAGATGTATGCCCTCGCGTTCGACGTGGTCGGTGGTTACCTGTATGGCGCCAACGGGGAGACCGGCGAACAGAGCTATCTGTGGAAGATCGATCCGGCTAACGCGACCGCGCTATCGGTCGGCGCATTGCGGCCGGATGGCAACTTCGATCTCGCGTTCCGACCCGCGGACAACGCGCTGTTCATGGCCAGCACAGGATCGTTCTCGCTCTACACGGTGGACATCGCTACGGCAGCGACCACGCTGGTCGGGGCATACGGCGCGTCGACCAATATCGCCGGCCTGGCGTTCGCGGTGCCTGAGCCGCAGACCTAAGCGCTCATGCTCGCCGGGCTGGCAGGCATCGCCTTCGTCGTGCGCCGCAGGCGCTGAATCCATCCGTTCGGGGTCTGGACCGGCCCCGGCCGGTAGACGCCACGCGGCCACGACGAGCGTCCACGAGCGGCCGGTTCCGCCGCCGATGTTTCGCAGGATGGCGAACGCGTGCGCCGAGATGGCCGCTCCTTCGGCCCGCTTGCGCGCGCAAGCGGGCTGCCGCGCAAGCAACCGAAGGAGCCTTCGAGCTCGAGTCTCAACCGAAGCGCGCGCTGCGCCTGACGCCCGCCGCGTGCGCCGCGACCGAGTTCGTCCGTGGCGCTGCTGCCATTGGCACCGTGTCGGTATCGGGGTTCGAGCCGGCTGCGGATCGACGGCACACGGACGCATGCAGCCGCGCAGGCCCTCATTCGAGGGGTGGCGGCCACGCAGGTGTCGCCTCAGAATCCGCGCCAACGCCAACCCCGTGGGGAACACCATGAACTTCAGGTACGCCGTTGCAGCTGCCCTCGTCACCGCCGGCGCGGCCGCCCAGGCCGCGACGATCACGTGGAACGAATGGTCGTCGAGCACTGCGGGCTCGATGGGGCCGGTGTTGGTCAGCTTTTCGGCGGGCGGCAACTCCTCCTCGCTCGTCGACAACTACCCGAACTGGACGCCGGCCGCAACCTGGGCCGACGGTGTGAAGGTCGCCAACGCGCCGGCGGCCAGCGACGGGATCCTGAAGCTGTTCGGCGGCACGGCCAACGTGAACACGCTGAGCTTCTCGACCCCGGTCGTCGATCCGGTGATCGCAATCTGGAGCCTGGGCCAGGGTGGCGTCCAGGCGCGCTTCGACTTCATCGGTGCGACCCCGGTCTTCGTCGCCGGCGGCAAAAGCACTGAGTACGGTGGCAGCTCGATCTCGATTGCCGGCAACAGCGTTTCCGGCAAGGAGGGCAACGGCACCGTGATGTTCACCGGCACCTACAGCAGCCTGTCGTGGACCAACCCGGTGTACGAGAACTGGTACGGCTTCAACGTCGGCATGACCGCCGCGGTGCCCGAGCCGGAAAGCTACGCGCTGGCGCTGGCGGGCCTCGCCATCATCGGCCTGTTCGCGCGCCGGCGGCGGCATTGATCGGCGTTGCCCGCGTGTGAAGGGCGCCTGCGGGCGCCCTTTGTTCGTCCGCGTACCGCGCAGGATGCGGTCTGTGCGCAGCAGCGATCACGCCTACCGCCGGGACGATGCGGGCAGTCAATCCGGTCACGCGTGGGCACGACGGCCACGGCGTTTGCCCGCAGGCGCGGGCGCGGCGCACCCTGCAGCCGGCAGGATGCCACCCGATCTTCAGCCGCCGTGCAGGCGCTCGGCGGCGGCGCTGGCGGCGTTGCCGCCGTCCTGCGGCGCTGCCAGTCGATCCCCCTGCTCCGCCAGCGTCGGAAAGCGGCGCGGGATCAGCAGCAGCACGAGCAGGATGCCGATCGCCGGCAGCGTCATCGCCAGGAACACGCTGCGGGTCGCGCCGTCGATCGCTGCGCGCAGCAGCGCCTGCACCGCCGCTTCGGTGCCGGGTGCGTGCAGCGTCGCGATCACCGCGTCCACCTGCTGCGGCACGCGTTCGGCCAGCGCCGCCGGCGCCGCCGCCAGCCGGGCGGCGAGCGCCGCGTTGAAGATCGCGCCGACGATCGCCGCGCCCAGGCTCTGGCCCAGGTAGCGCGCGAACATGTTGGCGCCGGTGACCACGCCGCGCCGGTCCCAGCCGACCACCGACTGCTCGCCCACCAGCAGCGGCGTCGACAGCAACCCGAAGCCGGCGCCCAGCACGACCTGCACTGCGGCGGTCGCCGCCACCGGCATCGGCGCAGGCAGCGCGTGGAACAGCGGCAGCGCGACCAGGATCAGCAGCGCGCCGCCGATCGCCGCGTCGCGGTAGCCGAAGCGCAGGTAGGCGCGCGTCGACAGCGCCGACGCGATCGGCCAGCCGATGCTGATGCAGGCCAGCACCAGCCCGGCGCCGATCGCGTCCAGCCCCTGCACCGACTGCGAGAAGGTCGGCAGCACGATCGACGGCGCCATCATCACCAGCCCCATGCCGATCATCGCCAGGTTGCAGCCGCCGAGCAGCCGGTCGCGCCACAGCCAGCCGGGCATCACCGGCTCGGCCGCACGGCCCTCGACGACCACGCCGGCCAGCGCCGCCGTCGCGGCGACGCCGAACACCGCCGCGCTCGGCAGCGACCACCACGGCCAGCTCTGGCCGCCCTGCAGCAGGCCGACGATCAGCGCGCCGACCGCCACCAGCACCAGTGCGGCGCCGGCGTAGTCGATGCGCGGCTGCCGGCGCTCGAAGCGCTCGTGCAGGAAGCCGCCGATCAGCACCAGCGCGAGCAGCCCGATCGGCAGGTTGATCAGGAAGATCCAACGCCACGACGCGTGCTCGGCGAGGGCGCCACCGAGCACCGGCCCGGCGATCGCCGCGACCCCCCACACGCTCGACAGCCAGCCCTGGACCACGCCGCGCCGCTGCACCGGGTACAGGTCGCCGGCCAGGGTGTTGACGGTGGCCATGATCGAGCCGGCGCCCACCCCCTGCAGCGCGCGAAAGGCGATCAGCGACAGCATGCTCCACGACGCCGCGCAGGCCGCCGAGCCCGCCAGGAAGATCAGCGTGCCGGCGATCAGCACCGGCTTGCGCCCGACCAGGTCGGCGAGCTTGCCGTAGATCGGGATCGTGACCGTCTGTGCGAGCAGGTAGATCGAGAACAGCCAGCTGAAGTGCGCGAAGCCGCCGAGGTCGTCGACGATCTGCGGGATCGCGGTCGACACGATCGTCGTGTCCATCGCCGCGAGCATCATCGTGCACATCAGCGCGGCGAGCAGCCAGCCGCGCGACGCAGCGCGCGCCGGCGGATCGGCGGCGGCCCTCACCGCCTGCGGCCGGCGCGCACGCCGCACGGCGTGGCCGGGAGCTTCGTGACACCGGCGCGGCAACGCGGCGCGCACCAGGCGGCGGCGGTCGCGTCCGCCGGCTGCGGCGCAGCCAGCGCGGTGGGCAGGGTGCGCTGCGGCACTACGCCGCCAGCGAGCCCTTGCCGAGCGTGTCGCGCAGCACCTCGTTGTTGGCCCAGTGGATCGTGAACGCGCGCACGTCGCGCACGCGCCGCTCGGCCGGCAGCGCGCGCGAGTAGCCGGCCGCACCCTGCAGCGCCATGCAGCGGTCGACGATGTGCACCGCCGCCTCGGTCGCCGCCAGCTTGGCCATGAACAGCGGCAGCGGCGGCCCCTTGCGGCCTTCGACCTCGCGGATCGCCTGGACCAGGCCGGCGCGCGCAGTCGCCAGCGCCATGCGCAGGTCGCCGACGGTGGCCTGCACCCCGGGCAGCGTCGCCAGCGGCACCGCGGCGACCACGCGCTCGTTCAGGTGGGCGACCGCGTCGTCGAGCGCGGCGCCGGCGATCCCGAGCGCCGCCGACGCCGCACCGACCAGCCCCCACGCGCCGATCGCGCCCATCACCACCAGCCCGGCCGACTCGGCGCCGAGCAGCCTGTCGCCCGGCAGGCCGCACTCGCTGAACGCGAGTTCGCCCACCGGCACGCCGCGCACGCCCAGCAGCTCCTCGCGCCGGCCGAAGCCGAAGTCGGCGTCGCCGCGCTCGACGACGAAGCAGCCGAGCGCGGCCGGCGGCTCGGCGGTGCGCGCCATGACCACGTACAGGTCGGCCAGGCCGGCGAGGCTGATGAACTCCTTGCTGCCGTCGAGCACCCAGCCGTCGCCGTCGCGGCGCGCGCGGGTGCGGATGCCCAGCGGGTTCGAGCCGCCACCGGCCTCGGTGCCGGCCATCGCGCAGCCGATGCTGCGCCCGGCCGCCAGCGCCGGCAGCCAGCGCTCCTTCTGCGCCTCGGTGCCGGCGGTCAGGATCGCGCGCGTGCTCAGCGTGTGCGCGAGCAGCGCCCACGCGGTCGACGCGCAGGCGCCGCCGATGATCTCCAGGCAGCCGCCGAACAGCGCCAGGTCGGCGTCGATGCCGCCCCAGCGCGCCGGCAGCGCGAGCCCGGCCAGGCCCTGCGTGCCCAGCTTGGCAAAGAGCCCTTCGGGCAACCGGCCGCTGTGGTCGACCTCGGCCGCGCGCGGCGCGATCTCGCCGGCGCAAAAGCGCCTGACGCTGTCGAGCAGGTCTTGCATGCTGTCCTCCTTCTCCAGTGCCGCGGCGCTGCGCCCGGTGCGCGCCACCGCGTCGTTGACCCCGGCGCGTGGCGATCCGCTGGATTCGCTGCGCGCCGGCGTGGCCCGCCGCCGCTGCGGCGCCGCGCGCCCCGCTGACCCGCTGCGGCGCCGGGCTCTTGTCGACCTGATTATCGGCGTCGCGCTTCGACGCGTCGGCGCGACTGCCACGAGCGGCCTGCTACGCCGCCGCCAGCCGCTGCGTGATCTCGCGGCTGGCCTGCAGCAGCTGCGGCAGCCCCACCGGCACGATCTGCTCGACCGTCGCCACCTTGCGCAC
>CAZKCJ010000198.1:0-1843 GCA_964550885.1 uncultured Rubrivivax sp.
TTCCTCGACCAGAGCCTGGACGCGGGCTTTCGCCCCGGCATGGGCAACGTCGTGCCCGACCGCTTCTTCTGGGCGCTGCCGTCGGCCGACGATGCCGAAGGCGGTACTGCCGGCAGCCCGCCCGCGCCCGAGGCCCCGGCGAAGACCGCGGCGGGCCGCCGTGTCCACTGAGCGCGGCAACGCCGCGCTGTTCGAGCGCGCGCAGGCGGTCATCCCCGGCGGCGTGAACTCGCCGGTGCGCGCGTTCCGCGCGGTCGGCGGCACGCCGCGCTTCATCCGCCGCGCGCAGGGCGCGTACCTGTGGGACGCCGAAGGCCGGCGCTACCTCGACTACATCGGCTCGTGGGGGCCGATGATCCTCGGCCACGGCCACCCGGCGGTGCTCGACGCGGTGCAGCGCGCGCTGCGCGAGGGCCTGAGCTTCGGCGCGCCGACCGAAGCCGAGACCGAGCTGGCCGAGGCGATCGTCGCGCTGGTGCCCGGCGTCGAGCAGCTGCGGCTGGTGTCCAGCGGCACCGAGGCCGGCATGAGCGCGCTGCGGCTGGCGCGCGGCGTGACCGGCCGCGCGAAGATCCTGAAGTTCGAGGGCTGCTACCACGGCCACGCCGACGCGCTGCTGGTCAAGGCCGGCTCGGGGCTGGCGACCTTCGGCGTGTCCACCTCCGCCGGCGTGCCCGCCGAGGTGGTGCAGCACACGCTGGTGCTCGAGTACAACAACGTCGCCCAGCTCGACGAAGCCTTCGCGCGGCACGGCGCGCAGCTCGCCTGCGCGATCGTCGAGCCGATCGCCGGCAACATGAACTTCGTGCGCGCGTCGCTGCCCTTCATGCGCCGGCTGCGCGAGCTGTGCACGCAGCACGGCGCGCTGCTGATCCTCGACGAGGTGATGACCGGCTTTCGCGTCGCGCTCGGCGGCGCGCAGAGCCTGTACGCGGCGCAGATCCCGGGCTTTAGGCCCGACATCAGCGTGTTCGGCAAGGTGATCGGCGGCGGCATGCCGCTGGCGGCCTTCGGCGCGTCGCGCGACATCATGGGCCAGCTCGCGCCGCTCGGGCCCGTCTACCAGGCAGGCACGCTGTCGGGCAACCCGGTGGCCACCGCCTGCGGGCTGGCGACGCTGCGCGAGGTCGGCAAGCCCGGCTTCTTCGACGCGCTCGCGGCGCGCACGCGCGCGCTGGTCGAGGGCCTGGCCGCCGCCGGCCGCGACGCCGGCGTGCCGCTCGTCGGCGACTGCGAAGGCGGCATGTTCGGCTTCTTCTTCGCGCGCTCGTCCGACGAAGGGCTGCCGCAACACTACGGCGCGGTGATGGCCACCGACAAGGAGCGCTTCAACCGCTTCTTCCACGCGATGCTCGACCGCGGCGTGTACTTCGCGCCGGCGCTGTACGAGGCCGGCTTCGTCAGCGCGGCGCATTCGGCCGACGACGTCGCCGCGACGCTGCAGGCCGCGGCCGCGGCGCTGCGCGCCTAGCCCGAGCACGACGGCTGCCCGGCCGATGCACATCCACATCCTCGGCATCTGCGGCACCTTCATGGGCGGGCTGGCGGCGCTGGCGCGCGAGGCCGGCCACCGCGTGACCGGCTGCGACGCCAACGTCTACCCGCCGATGAGCGAGCAGCTGCGCGCGCTCGACATCGAGCTGATCGAGGGCTTCGACGCGCAGCAGCTGGCGCTCGCGCCGGACCTGTTCGTGGTCGGCAACGTCGTCACCCGCGGCAACGAGCTGATGGAGGCGATCCTCGACGCCGGCGCGCGCTACACCAGCGGGCCGCAGTGGCTGGCCGAGCAGGTGCTGCCCGGGCGCCACGTGCTGGCGGTGGCCGGCACCCACGGCAAGACCAC
>CAZKCJ010000198.1:1853-5801 GCA_964550885.1 uncultured Rubrivivax sp.
TCGCCTGGATCCTGGAGGCGGCCGGGCTGCAGCCGGGCTTCCTGGTCGGCGGCGTGCCCTGCAACTTCGGCGTGTCGGCGCGGCTCGGGCGCGCCGGCGGCCCGTTCGTGATCGAGGCCGACGAGTACGACACCGCGTTCTTCGACAAGCGCAGCAAGTTCGTGCACTACCGGCCGCGCACCGCGATCCTGAACAACCTCGAGTTCGACCATGCCGACATCTTCCCTGACCTGGGTGCGATCGAGACCCAGTTCCACCACCTGGTGCGCACCGTGCCGCGCAGCGGCCGGCTGGTGGTGAACGCGCGCGACGAGGCGCTGGCGCGCGTGCTCGCGCGCGGCTGCTGGAGCGAGGTGCAGCGCTTCGGCGCGGCGCGCGAGGAGCCCGGCGCGCTGCGCGCGCGCGGCGAGCCGCACGCCTTCGACGTGCTGCGCGGCAGCCTGAAGATCGGCCGCGTCGACTGGGCGCTGCTAGGCGAGCACAACCAGCTGAACGCGCTCGCGGCGATCGCTGCGGCCGAACATGTCGGCGTCGCGCCCGAAGCGGCCGCGGCGGCGCTGGCGCGCTTCGAGAACGTGCGCCGCCGGCTCGAGCTGCGCGGGCAAGCCGGCGGCGTCAAGGTCTACGACGACTTCGCGCACCACCCGACCGCGATCCGCACCACCGTCGACGGGCTGCGCCGCCGCGTCGGGCAGCAGCGCATCCTGGCGGTGTTCGAGCCGCGCTCCAACACGATGAAGCTGGGCGCAATGAAGGCGCAGCTGCCGTGGGCGCTGGAGCAGGCCGACCTGGCCTTCTGCCTGCAGGGCGACACCGGCTGGGACGCCGCCGCCGCGCTGGCGCCGCTGGGCGACAAGGCCGCGGTCGCCGGCTCGGTCGACGCGCTGGTCGCGCTGGTCGCGGCCGCCGCGCGGCCCGGCGACCAAGTGCTGTGCATGAGCAACGGCGGCTTCGGCGGCATCCACGCCAAGCTGCTGGCCGCGCTGCAGGCGCGCGCAGGCTGAAGACGGGCGGGCGGTGAGCGCGATCACCCACCTGCTGTACCTGCACGGCTTCCGCTCGTCGCCGCAGTCGTTCAAGGCGCAGCGGCTGCAGGCCTGGCTGCGCGCGCATCGGCCCGACGTGCACTGGTGGTGCCCGCAGCTGCCGCCGTCGCCGCGCGCCGCGGTCGCGCTGCTGCGCGACGGCATCGGCGGCTGGCCGCAGCCGGCGTCGGCGGTGCTCGGCAGCTCGCTCGGCGGCTTCTACGCGACGGTGATCGCCGAGGCCACCGGCTGGCCGGCGGTGGTGCTGAACCCGGCGGTGGATCCGGCGCGCGACCTGCAGGCCTACATCGGCGAACAGACCGCGTTCCACGACCCGCAGCAGCGCTTCTGGTTCCGCGCCGAGTACGTCGACGAGCTGCGCGCGCTGGCGCCGGCAGCCATCACCCGGCCCGGGCGCTACCTCGCGGTGATCGCCAAGGGCGACGAACTGCTGGACTGGCGCGAGATGCGCGCGCGCTACCCCGATGCGCAGCTGCGGCTGCTGGAAGGCAGCGACCACGCGCTGTCGGACTTCGACGAACAGCTGCCGGCGATCCTGCGCTTCCTCGGGCTCGCGGGCTGAGCCGGCGCGCCACCGCCGGGGTGCAGCGGACCCGCCGGCGGCTCAGGACACCACCAGCACGTCGCGCCCGCTGTGGTGGATCACGTCGAGCGCGGTGCTGCCCAGCAGCGTGTCGGCGACCAGGCCCTGGCCGTGCCGCCCGATCACCACGCAGTCCGCCGGCCAGGTGGCCGCCTGACCGATGATCCCCAGCGCCGCCGTCGCCTCTGCGACCGCGGTGTCGAGCTCGACCGCCGCCGCCGGGGCGGCGCGCAGCTCGGCGGCGAGCGCCTCGAGCTTGTGCTGCGCCTGCGCGTGCAGGGTGCCGATCAGCTCGCCCAGCGGCTGCTTGCTCTCGTGGCGCATGATCTGCTCCCACTGCGGATCGACCACGTACAGCAGCCGGTGCCGCGCCTGCGGGAACAGGGCCAGCGCGTGCGCGGCCGCGCGCTGCGCGACCTCGCGCAGGTCGATCGCGCTGAGCACCCGCTCGTAGGGGCCGGCGGCGCCGTGACGCACCACCAGCACCGGGCACGGTGCATCGCGCAGCACGCGCAGCAAGGTGCTGCTCGCCCCCGGCGCGCCCGGCTCGGCGCGCCGCGCCAGCACCACCACCGCCGCCTTCATCGCGCGGGCGCGGGCCGCGAGCACCGCCGCCGGCGCACCGGCGGCGAAGTGCGTCTCCACCACCAGCCGCTCGCGCTGGGCGAGCGCTGCGCCCAACGCGTCGAGTCGCTGGCGCAGCGCGTTCTCGGACGGCACCTCGCCGCCCAGGCGCCGCAGGTCCAGGATCGACAGCAGCGACTGCCAGGCGCTGCTGTCGAAGGCCTGCACCAGCTCCAGGCAGGCGCCGTGCGCGCGCGCGATGAGCACCGCGCGCTCGACCGCGGCGCTGGCGCCGGGCGAGAAATCAGCCGCGACGATGACCCGGCGGATCGGTGGGACGGACATGGCGCGTTCGACTCCTTGGCGACGATGGTGAGGCTGCGGCCGGCAGCGCCGCGGGTGGCGCCACCGCCCTCGGCCTGCGGCACGGCCATCCTAGCGCACGCGCGCGCGCGCGTGCGGCTCCGGCGATCGGCCCCGATCCGCGGCCCGCTGCGCGCACCAGCGACGCGTCGGCGCGCTCCGTACAATCGCGCGCCAGCCGCGCCGGACCAGCCCTGCGGTCTGCCCCCGCCCCGCGATCGCCGCAGCCCCGAGCCCGATCGCCAGACCCGGAGACTGCGATGCACGCCTTGCTCAAGCTGTCCAGCGCGATCGACCGGCTGAACGCGACCGTCGGGCGCTACGCGATCTGGCTGATCTTCGCCGCCACCGTGATCAGCGCGCTCAACGCGGTGGTGCGCAAGCTGTTCAACTACAGCTCGAACGGCTTCCTCGAGGTGCAGTGGTACCTGTTCGCCTGGTCGTTCCTGATCGCCGCCGGCTACACCCTGCTGCACCGCGAGCACGTGCGCATCGACGTCGTCAACAGCCACCTGCCGAAGAAGCTGCGGGTGTGGATCGACATCGTCGGCTACGCGCTGTTCCTGACCTCGATCTGCGTGCTGGTGCTGTACCTGGGCACGCCGCTGGTGCTCGAGAAGATCCGCTCCGGCGAGATGTCGGGCAACCCCGGCGGCCTGATCCGCTGGCCGGTGTGGGTCGCGCTGCCGGTGGGCTTCACGCTGCTGCTGCTGCAGGGCTGGTCGGAGCTGATCAAGTGCGTCGCCTACCTGCGCGGGCTGGGGCCGGACCCGACCGAGAAGCTCGCCGCCAAGTCCGACGAGGAGCAGCTGATCGAGGCGCTGCGCCAGCAGGGCGTCGACGACGGCCGCCCCCACGCACCGGCGCAGCCGCGCTGAGCGCCGCGGGGGCCGCGCACCATGGAGTTCATCGCCGCGAACTTCGCGCCCGTGATGTTCGGCGGGCTGATCGTCTTCCTGATCCTCGGCTTCCCGGTGGCCTTCAGCCTGGGCGCGGCCGGGCTGTTCTTCGGCCTGCTGGGCGGCGCGCTCGACCTGTTCCCGTTCTCGATCCTGGCGGTGCTGCCGCTGCGGCTGATCGGGATCATGGCCAACGAGACGCTGCTGGCGGTGCCCTTCTTCACGCTGATGGGCCTGATCCTCGAGCGCAGCGGCATGGCCGAGGACCTGCTCGACACCATCGGCCAGTTGTTCGGGCCGATCCGCGGCGGCCTCGCCTATGCGGTGATCTTCGTCGGCGCCATGCTGGCGGCCACGACGGGCGTCGTCGCCGCCTCGGTGATCTCGATGGGCCTGATCTCGCTGCCGATCATGCTGCGCTACGGCTACGACCGGCGCCTCGCCTCGGGCGTCATCGCCGCCTCCGGCACGCTGGCGCAGATCATCCCGCCCT
>CAZKCJ010000199.1:0-4304 GCA_964550885.1 uncultured Rubrivivax sp.
GCGCTGCCGCCGCTGCCGCTGCCGCCGCTGCTGCCGCTGCTGCCGCTGCTGCCGTCGAGCTCGACGCCGTCGAGGCTGCAGCGGCCGCCTTCACGCCCTTGCCGCAGCGCGTGGCCGAGCTCGAGGCGCGCAGCATCCGCGAAGCGCTGCAGCGCTGCAACGGCAACAAGCTCGCGGCGGCGCGGCTGCTCGGGATCTCGCGCGCGACGCTGTACCAGAAGCTGCCGCTGCTCGGCGGCGACGATGCGCCGGGCGGCGGCCAAGGCCGCTGATCCCGATCGAAGCGCGAGCCCGCGCGCGTTGCTCACCGCACCGGCAACGCGCACGCCGTGCATGCAGCGGCGTGCGCAACGCGTGCGGCAGCTGCGTGCGCAACGCGTGCGCAGTCGCACGCCGCCAGCGCGCGCGGATGCGCACGGCGTGCGTGCGCGCAGCCGCCGCGGCGCAGCGGTCGCGCGCCCCGCGCTGCGGGCATGCGGACGCGCGGCAACGCGCGGGGCTTGCGGTGCCTGGATGGATTGCCTATCCTCCAAGCGCCTTTTCGGCTCGCCACTCCACATCGATGCATGCGCGCGACTCCAGTCGGGCCGACCAGGCCACAGCGTCAAGGGCTGAAGTGCGGCAGCCGGCTGCGGCCGGCATTCGTCGAGTGGGGTGACGCGTGAGCGCCGCGGTGGTCCAGCCCGCTGCCGAGCCGGTCCCGGTCGTTCGCGTCGAGCGCTTGTCGAAGACCTACCAGACCGCGGGCACCGCGGTCCAGGCGATCGCCGACATCAGCTTCGAGGTCTACGCCGGCGAGATCGTCTGCATCGTCGGGCCGTCGGGCGCGGGCAAGACGACCTTCCTGAAGTGCATGTCGGGGCTGCTGCAGCGCAGCTCGGGCACGATCGAGTTCGAGGGCAAGGCGATCTCGGGCACGCCCGAGGGGCTGGCGCTGGTGTTCCAGGAGTACGGCCGCTCGCTGATGCCGTGGCTGACGGTCGAGCGCAACGTGCTGCTGCCGCTGAAGGGCAAGGGGCTCGATCGTGCCGAGATGCAGCAGCGCGTGCACGACTCGCTGGTCGCGGTCGGCCTGGGCCACGCGATCAAGCGCTATCCGTGGCAGTTGTCGGGCGGCATGCAGCAGCGCGTGGCGATCGCGCGCGCGCTCGCCTACCGGCCGCACGTGCTGCTGATGGACGAGCCCTTCGCGTCGGTCGACGCGCAGACGCGCATGGACCTCGAGGACCTGGTGCTGACGATCCGCGAGCAGTTCGGGATCACGATCATCTTCGTGACCCACGACATCGAGGAGTCGATCTACCTGGGCGACCGGGTCGCGGTGCTCAGCCCCTCGCCCACGCGCGTGCGCCGGATCGTGACGATCGAATTGCCGGGCGCGCGCAACCAGGCGGACACCAAGGGCGATCCGCGCTTCGGCGAGTACCGGCGCGAGCTGATGTCGCTGCTCGACCGGCAGATCGGCCGCGGCGCGCACGGCGGCGACGCCGCCGCCCACGCCAGCTGATGCGCGCACCGGCGAGCCGCGGCGCGCTGCACTCTCGACCGACGGCGTCAACGCTACAGGAGGACACCCGATGAACCACCCCCCCGCACGCCGCCGCCTGATCCGCGGCGTCGCAGCCGCGCTGGCCGCCGCGTTCGCCGCGGGCGTCGGCGGCAGCGCGCTCGCGCAGGCCGCCGGCGGCCTGACCAAGTTCAACGTCGCGATGGTCAGCTCGATCGACACCGAGCCGTACCTGTACGCGAAGCAGCAGGGTTACTACGCGCAGGCCGGCCTGGACGTCACGCTGGCGAAGGCGGATTCGGGCCCGGCGCTGGTCACCGGCGTGCTCAACGGCACCTACGACGGCGCCAGCGCCGCGGCCTTCCCGGTGCTGATCGCGATCTCCAAGGGCGCGCCGCTGAAAATCCTGCCCGGCGCGACCGTGGTCGGCACCGGCCACGGCAACAGCGGCCTGGTCGTGCGCGCCGATTCGCCGATCAAGAGCTACAAGGACCTGGTCGGCAAGACCGTGGCGACCAACGCGCTGACCTCGCTGACCACGCTGGCGACCAAGATCGGCGTGAAGAAGGAGGGCGGCGACCCGAACGCAGTCAAGTTCATCAGCCTGCCCTTCAAGTCGTCGGTGCAGGCGGTCGCGCAGGGGCAGGCCGACGCGGCGGTGGTGATCAGCCCGTTCCAGACCGAGGCCGAGCTCAGCGGCCTGAAGGTGATCGCCGACCCGATCGGCACGATGATGCCCAAGGGCTCGCCGTACAACATCATGTTCACCAACGCGAAGAACTCCGAGGCCAAGGTCAAGGACTTCGCGGCCTTCAACCAGGCGACGCTGCGCGCCGTCAAGGAGCTCGCGGCCGACCCGGCGCTGCAGCGCCGCCTGGCGGTGTCGCTGGTCGGCATGACCGACGAGGTCGCCGCCAAGGTGCCGCTGCCCGACTACAACGCCGCGCCGATCGACCTGCCTTCGCTGCAGAAGTACGCGGACTTCGTCGCCGAGTACGGCTACAGCGACAAGCCGGTCGACGTGAAGCGGGTGGTCGTCAACCCGTGAGCGCGCTGGGCCGCTACCAGGGGCTCAGCCCGACACGCACTGCGCGCAGGGTCGCCTCGTGAGCAGCCCCTCGCCCGTCGCGGTGCCGCTGCGGCAGGGCTCGGGCGTGGGCATCGCCGCGGCCCGGCTGTGGCGCGATCCGCGCGTGCGCTGGGGCACCGCGGCGGTCCTCGACCTGCTGATCATCTACGCGCTGTGGCAGCTGCTGCGCGCCGCCGGCGTGCTGCCGGCGCGCTACTTTCCCGACGCCAACGACGTGATCGCGCGCATCGGCACGATGCTGTCGACTGCCGCGTTCTGGTCGACGCTGTGGGCGACGGTGCAGTCATGGGGCCTGGGGCTGCTGATCGCCGCGGTGGTCGGCACGGTCGTCGGCATCGTGCTCGGCTCGAGCGACCGCGCCTACCGCTTCTGCCGGGTCACGATCGAGGTGCTGCGGCCGATCCCGCCGATCGTGATCCTGCCGCTGGCGCTGCTGGTGCTCGGCGTGACGCTGCAGATGAAGCTGCTGCTGATCGTGCAGGGCACGCTGTGGGCGGTGCTGCTGCAGGCGGTCTACGGCGTGCGCGGCGTCGATCCGGTGATGCTCGAGACCGCTGCCGCCTACGGCATGTCCAGGCTGCGGCGCTTCTTCAGCGTGCAGCTGCCAGGCTCGCTGCCGTACATCGTCACCGGCATCCGGATCGCGGCGATCTTCTCGCTGATCGTCTCGATCGTGGCCGAGCTGGTCGGCGGCGCGGCCGGGCTGGGCAACGAGATCCTGAAGGCGCAGAGCAGCGGCGACGACCAGGCGATGTACGCGCTGATCCTGCTCACCGGGGTTCTCGGCGCGATCATCACCGCCGTCTTCTCGGGGCTGGAGCGGCTGTTGCTGTTCTGGCACCCGAGCCAGCGCGAGGTCGCGCAGTGACCGCGGCCAAGCGCCACGCCGCGGCGCTCGCCTGGGAGCTGCTGCTGCCGTTCGCGCTGCTGCTCGCCTGGTGGTTCTGGTCGGCCGCGCGCGCGACCATGTACTTCCCGTCGCTGCAGTCGATCCTGCAGTCGTTCGCGACGACCTGGTTCGGCAGCGGCTTCGCCCTGCACGTGGTGCCCAGCCTGCGCAACCTCGCCGTCGGCTACCTGCTGGGCGCGGTGATCGGCATCGGCCTGGGCGTGGCGATCGGCCGGATCGGCTGGCTGCGCTGGCTGACGATGCCGATCGTCGAGTACGTGCGCGCGCTGCCGCCGCCGGCGCTGCTGCCCTTCTTCATCCTGATCCTGGGCATCGGGCCCGAGATGCAGGTCGGCATCATCGCGTTCGGCGTGGTCTTCGTGGTGCTGCTCAACGCGATCGACGGTGCGCGCGGCGTCGAGCCGACGCTGATCAGCGTGTGCACCGTGTACCGGGTGCCGCGCCGCTACCGGATCGCGCAGGTGATCCTGCCGGCGGCGTCGCCGCAGATCGTCGCCGGCCTGCGCACCGGGATCTCGCTGGCGGTGGTGCTGATGGTGGTCAGCGAGATGACTGCGGCGACGCAGGGGATCGGCTTCTTCACGCTGCAGGCGCAGCAGAACTTCGACTTCGTCGACATGTGGTCGGGGATGGTGCTGCTGGCGGTGATCGGCGTGGTCGTGAACCTGCTGTTCGCCTGGTGCGTCGAGCGGCCGGTGCTGTTCTGGCACCGCGGCGCCAGCGGCGGACGCCCGTAGCATGCAGCTGCCGGCAGCGCGCGCACGGCGCCGGCGCGCGCGCGCCGCCGCGTGAACCCG
>CAZKCJ010000199.1:4314-5742 GCA_964550885.1 uncultured Rubrivivax sp.
GGCCCCGGTCGGGCGAGGAACGCACATGAAGCCGAACATCATCTACATCGTTGCCGACGACCTCGGCGCCTTCGACCTGGGCAGCTTCGGCGCTGACCCCGAGGTCTCGCCGCAGCTGGACCGGCTGGCCCGCGAAGGCCTGCGCTTCACGCGCGCGTACTCGAACTCGCCGGTGTGCTCGCCGGCGCGCTTCGCGCTGATCACCGGGCGCTGGCAGTACCGGCTGCGCGGCGCGGCCGAGGAGCCGCTGGGCCGGCGCAGCGAGGTGCTGGGCTTGCCGCCCGAACACCCGACGCTGCCGTCGCTGCTGCGCGCGGCCGGCTACGCGACCGCGCTGGTCGGCAAGTGGCACCTGGGCCACCCGCCGCAGTTCGGGCCGCTGAAGAGCGGCTACCAGGAGTTCTTCGGTCCGCTGGGCGGCGCGGTCGACTACTTCTCGCACGTGGGGCCCAGCGGCACGCACGACCTGTGGGACGGCGAGCACGAGGCCCGGATGCAGGGCTACCTGACCGACCTGATCTCCGACCGCGCGGTCGAGTACGTGGCCCGCGACCGCGGCGGCTGGCCGTTCTTCCTCAGCGTGCACTACACCTCGCCGCACTGGCCGTGGGAGACGCGCGACGATGCCGCCGAATCGGCGCGCATCGGCGGCGCGATCGCGCACCTGGACGGCGGTTCGATCGCGATCTACCGGCGCATGGTCCAGCACATGGACGAAGGCATCGGGCGGATCGTCGCCGCGCTGCCGCCCGGGCAGCGCGCGAACACGCTGATCGTCTTCGTCAGCGACAACGGCGGCGAGCGCTTCTCCAACAACTGGCCGTTCATCGGCGGCAAGATGGACCTGCTCGAAGGCGGCATCCGGGTGCCGCAGATCGCCTGGTGGCCGGCGCGGATCGCCGCCGGCGCGAGCACCGACACGCCGACGCTGACGATGGACTGGATGCCGACGATGCTGGCCGCGGCCGGGGTCGCGCCGCACCCGGACTACCCGCCCGACGGCGTCGACCTGGCGCCGCTGTTCACCGACCCCGGCTGGGCACCGCAGCGCCGGCTGTACTGGCGGATGAAGCACCGGCAGCAGGCGGCGTGCGTCGACGGGCCGTGGAAGTACCTGCGCGTCGACGGCAACGAGTACCTGTTCGACGTCGTCACCGACGCGCGCGAGCGCGCCAACCAGGCCAGGCGCCAGCCCGAGCGGCTGGCGGCGTTGCGCGACGCGTGGGGTGCGTGGGCGCAGACGATGCCGGCGATCCCCGCCGACGCCCAGGTGCACCTGCTGTGGGACGAGCGCGACATGCCGCGGCCGACGAACTGAGCGCGACGGGGCCGCCACACGGCCGCTCGACGCGGCGCCGCTGACCGGCGCCGGCCTAAGCCGAACTTTGAGCCTGCCGAAGACGTAAGTCCTTGATCCCACAGCGATTG
>CAZKCJ010000200.1:0-211 GCA_964550885.1 uncultured Rubrivivax sp.
TGATGGTTGGCGACGCGCTGGTGTTCGAGCACGAGCGGCTGACCGCGCGGATGAATCAGTTCTTCGACCGGGTCGAGGCGCAGCTGCGCCAGAGCCTGCGGCTGGCCGCCGAGGCCAGCGGCTCGCCGACGCCGACGGTGCAGGCGCAGGCGCTGGCCTCGGCGCTGACCGCGCTGATGGTCGGGCGGCTGCAGCGCTACGCGCGCTCGGG
>CAZKCJ010000200.1:221-5733 GCA_964550885.1 uncultured Rubrivivax sp.
CAGCTGATCGTCGGGTGCGGCGCCGATCGCCATCGCCGCGCGGGCGACGGCATCGGCGGCCAGCATTCGCCGCGCCGCTCGCGCAGCCTGCGCACCGCGGCGCCGGCCGGCGGCTGCATACACTGACGCGATGAACCCGAACACACTGGAGTCGCTGGTCGCGCGCGCGGAGGCGCTGCTCGGCCGGCTCGAGGCGCTGCTGCCGCAGCCCGCCGCCGCGCCGAACTGGCAGGCGTCGACCGCCTTTCGCTGGCGCAAGCGCGGCGGCGCCGGCGTGCTGCTGCCGGTGCGTCACGTCGCGACGATCCGGCTCGATGCGCTGGTCGAGGTCGAGCCGCAGAAGCAGCGACTGCTGCGCAACACCGCGCAGTTCGTCGCCGGCCGCGCCGCCAACAACGTGCTGCTGACCGGCGCGCGCGGCACCGGCAAGAGCTCGCTGATCAAGGCCTGCCTGAACGAGTTCGCGCCGCAGGGGCTGCGGCTGATCGAGGTCGACAAGGCCGACCTGGTCGACCTGGCCGACATCGTCGAGCTGGTCGCCGAGCGCAGCGAGCGCTTCGTGATCTTCTGCGACGACCTGAGCTTCGACGAGGGCGAGGCCGGCTACAAGGCGCTGAAGTCGGTGCTCGACGGCTCGGTCGCGCAGGCGTCGGACAACGTGCTGATCTACGCGACCAGCAACCGCCGCCACCTGCTGCCCGAGTACATGCGCGACAACCTGAGCTACCGCCACACCGAGGACGGCGAGCTGCACCCGGGCGAGGTGGTCGAGGAGAAGATCTCGCTGTCCGAGCGCTTTGGCCTGTGGCTGAGCTTCTACCCGTTCACGCAGGACGAGTACCTGGCGATCGCCGCGCAGTGGCTGCGCGCGTTCGGCGTGGACGAGGCGCGGATCGCCGCGGCGCGGCAGGAGTGCCTGGTCTGGGCGCTGGAGCGCGGCTCGCGCTCGGGCCGGGTCGCCTACCAGTTCGCGCGCGACTACGCCGGGAGGCTGGCGGCGTGAGCGCCGGGCGGCGGGACGAGGCGGCGGCGGGGCTGCGCGGCTCTGTGGACGCCGAGGCTGCGCCGTCGCGACGCGCGGCGCAAGTCGAGGAAGCGGCGCCGCGCCGTGCGGTGGACGTCGAAGGCTCCGAGCCGCGCCGTGCGGTGGACGTCGAAGGTTCCGAGCCGCGCCGTGCGGTGGACGTCGAAGGCTGCGAGCCGCGCCGTGCGGTGGACGTCGCGGTGGGCGTGCTGATCGACGCCGACGGTTGCTTCCTGCTGACCAGCCGGCCGGCGGGCAAGGTCTACGCCGGCTGGTGGGAGTTCCCCGGCGGCAAGTTCGAGCCGGGCGAGTCGGTCGAGCAGGCGCTGGCGCGCGAGCTGCACGAGGAGCTGGGCATCCGCATCGGGGCCGCGCAGCGCTGGCGCGAGACGATCGTCGACTACGCGCACGCGCGCGTGCGGCTGCACTTTTGCAAGGTGTTTGCCTGGCAGGGCGCGCTGCAGATGCGCGAAGGCCAGGCGATGGCCTGGCAGCGGCTGCCGGTGCAGGTGCACCCGGTGCTGCCGGGCACGGTGCCGGTGCTGCAGTGGTTCGCCGCCGAGCAGGGCTTTGACGGCGCGACCCACGCGGACTGACGCTAGACTGAGCCGATGGACTGGCTCGACGAAGTCAACTGGGACGCGCAGGGCCTGCTGCCGGTGATCGCGCAGGAGCGCGGCAGCGGCGACGTGCTGATGGTCGCGTGGATGAACCGCGACGCGCTGCAGCGCACCGTCGAGTCCGGCCAGGCGGTGTACTGGAGTCGCTCGCGCCGGCGGCTGTGGCACAAGGGCGAGGAGTCGGGTCACTTCCAGCAGGTGCACGAGCTGCGGCTGGACTGTGACGGCGACGTGCTGCTGCTGAGCGTGACCCAGCTCGGCCGCGACGCCGCCGCGCCGGCGATCGCCTGCCACACCGGCCGCCACAGCTGCTTCTTCCGGCGGCTGGAACAGGGCCAGTGGCGCGCGGTCGAGCCGGTGCTGGCCGACCCGGCGCAGATCTACCGGGGCAGCGGCCGGTGAGCGCGCGGCGCGCCGATCCGGCGCCGCCGGCCGCTGCTGCCGGCGGCGACGACGCGACCCTCGCGCGGCTCGCGCAGGTGATCGCGCAGCGCCGCAGCGCCGACCCCGAGCGCAGCTACGTCGCCCGCTTGTTTTCCAAGGGTGGCGACGCCATCTTGAAGAAGGTCGGCGAAGAGGCGACCGAAGTGGTGATGGCCGGCAAGGACGGCGACCCGGCGAAGCTGGTCTACGAGGTCGCCGACCTGTGGTTCCACACGCTGCTGCTGCTCGCGCAGCACGGCTGCACGCCCGGCGAAGTGCTGGCCGAGCTGCGGCGGCGCGAGGGCATCTCGGGGCTCGAGGAGTTCGCCGCGCGCAAGCCGCGCCGGCAGGAGGGGGAACACGGATGAACGCAGTCGTGCCACTGGACGCCAACGCCGCGTCGCTGAAGACCGTCGGCCACATCAGCTACCTGCTGCATCTGATCGTCGCGGTCGCCGCGGTGGTGCCGGGCGCGCAGGCGAGCATCGCGCTGCTGATCGCCGCCTTCGTCGTCGACCTGGTCAAGCGCCCGGAAGCCGCCGGCACCTGGCAGGCGTCGCACTTCGCGTGGCGGATCCGCAGCGTGCTGTGGGCGGCGGGGCTGTACCTGCTGACCGCGCCGCTGTGGCTGCTGCTGCTGCTGCCCGGGTGGATCGCCTGGGGGTTGATCTCGATCTGGTTCCTCTACCGCGTGGTGCGCGGCTGGGCGAGCCTGAACCGCAACCAACCGATGCCCGGCTGAGCGGCCGAGAGTTCTTGAAGGCCGAAGCGATGAGTGCCGACCCCGACTGCATCTTCTGCCGGATCGTCGCCGGGCAGATCCCGGCGAAGAAGGCGTACGAGGACGACGAGCTGCTCGTCTTCCACGACATCCACCCGTGGGCGCCGGTGCACGTGCTGGTGATCCCCAAGCAGCACCTGGAGTCGCTGGACGGGGTCGGCCCCGAGCAGGTGCCGCTGCTGGGCCGGATGCTCGCGCTGGCGCCGCGGCTGATGCGCGAGCTGGGCGTGACCAACGGCTACCGCACCGTGTTCAACGTCGGCCGCGACGGCGGCCAGGAAGTGCCGCACCTGCACCTGCACGTGATGGGCGGCCCGCGGCCATGGGCACGCGGCTGAGGCGGCGGCCGCGCGGGCGGCGTGTGGGGCGCGCGCTCCTAGAATCGCAGGCATGCGCCCCCGGCGCCGGGCGGCTGCCCGGCGCGAGGGCCGAAGGACTCGGCAGCGGCTCTTCGCTCGTCGAGAGCTGACGCAGGAGGTTGGGTCATGGGTTCGTTCAGCATCTGGCACTGGCTGATCGTGCTGCTGGTGGTCGTGTTGATCTTCGGTACCAAGAAGCTGAAGAACATCGGCACCGATCTGGGCAGCGCCGTCAAGGGCTTCAAGGACGGCATGAAGGCCGGCAGCGAAGGCGGCGACGAACCGCCGGCAGCGGGCGCGCCGCCGCCGCAGGTCGGGGCGAACAAGGCGTCCGCCGCCGACACGGTGGACGTGCAAGCGCGCACCAAGAGCTGAGGCGCGGCGCTGCTGGCCGTCCGTGCGCCGGGCGGCCCAGCGCCGGCACGCGGGCGGCATGATCGACTTCGGCTTCGACAAGATCGCGCTGATCGGGGCGGTGGCGCTGATCGTCATCGGCCCCGAGAAGCTGCCGCGGGTGGCGCGCACCGTCGGCCACCTGCTGGGCAAGGCACAGCGCTACGTGGCCGAGGTCAAGGCCGAGGTCAACCGCTCGATCGAGCTCGACGAGCTGAAGAAGATGAAGGAGCAGGTCGAGGACGCTGCGCGCGACGTCGGCCAGCAGGTGCAGCAGGCGGGCAGCGAGCTGCGCGACGAGTGGAACAGCGCCGCGGCCGCCTACGACGGCGGGGTCGAGCCGCTCGAGAACCCGGCGCCGCCGCCGCCGCGCTACCAGTTCCCGCGCAAGAACTGGCGGCTCAAGCGCAGCGCGGTGCCGGCCTGGTACAAGCAGCGCAACGGCGTGCGCATGCACGCGCAGTCGGGCGCCGCGCGCGTGGCCCGCTACCGGCCGCCGGCGGCGCGCTGACGCGCGCCCGCGAACGCCGATGGCCGCGCCCAAGGATCCCGAGGACGAACTCGCCGGCACCGAGGCGCCGTTCGTCTCGCACCTGGTCGAGCTGCGCGACCGGCTGCTGCGCGCGCTGATCGCGGTCGGCATCGCCTTCGGCGTGCTGATGGTCTGGCCCGGCGCGGCCACGCTGTACGACTGGCTGGCAGCGCCGCTGGTGGCCAATCTGCCGCAGGGCTCGACGATGATCGCGACCAACGTGATCTCGCCGTTCATCGTGCCGCTGAAGATCACGCTGCTGGCCGCGTTCCTGGTCGCGCTGCCGGTGGTGCTCTACCAGCTGTGGGCCTTCGTCGCGCCGGGGCTGTACAGCCACGAGAAGCGGCTGGTGCTGCCGCTGGTGGTGTCGAGCACGCTGCTGTTCTTCCTGGGCGTGGCCTTCAGCTACTTCTTCGTGTTCGGCAAGGTGTTTCGCTTCATCCAGGGCTTCGCGCCGAAGAGCATCACCGCCGCGCCCGACATCGAGGCCTACCTGAGCTTCGTGATGACGATGTTCATCGCCTTCGGCTCGGCCTTCGAGGTGCCGGTGGCGGTGGTGCTGCTGGTGCGGCTGGGCGTGGTCACGGTCGAGCAGCTGAAGCACTGGCGCGGCTACTTCATCGTCGGCGCGTTCATCGTGTCGGCGATCATCACCCCGCCCGACGTGGTGTCGCAGCTCGCGCTGGCGATCCCGATGTGCCTGCTGTACGAAGCCGGCATCTACGCGGCCAAGCTGTTCGGCCGGCGCAGCGAGGCCGGCGAACCGGCCGACGGCCGCAGCCGCTGAGCTGCCCGCCGCCCGCCCGGCGATGGCGCCGCCGCCGCTGCTGCTGACGATGGGCGATGCCGCCGGCATCGGCCCCGAGATCATCGTGCGCGCGCACCTGGCCGGCAACGCCGCCGGCTGCGTGGTCGTCGGCGATCCCGGCGTGCTGCGGCGCGCGCTCGGGCTGCTCGCGGCGACGCTGCCGGTGGCGCTGCTCGACACGCCGGCGGCAGTGGACGCGGTGCCGCCCGGGTGCCTCGCGGTGTGCGTGCCGCCGGGGCTGCCGGCCGCGCTGGATGCGCTGCCCTGGGGGCAGGTCGACGCGCGCAGCGGCGCGGCTGCGGCCGCGTGCATCGAAGCCGGCGTGCGCTGGCTGCAGCAGGGGCTCGCGCGGGCGCTGGTGACCGCGCCGCTGCCCAAGCAGGCGCTGGCCGCCGCCGGCATCGGCTGGCCCGGCCACACCGAGATGCTGCAGGCGCTGGCGACGCCACCGGGCGGCGCACCGCCGCCGGTGCGGATGATGCTGGCCAACGACCAGCTGCGGGTGGTGCTGGTGACGATCCACGTCGCGCTGCGCCGCGCGATCGAGCTCGTGAGCACCGCCGCGGTGCTCG
>CAZKCJ010000201.1:0-5726 GCA_964550885.1 uncultured Rubrivivax sp.
CTCGTCGAAGAACGCCGCCGCGCGCTCCTCGAGCCCGATCGCGATCGCGAACAGCGCGGCGGCGTCGCGCACCTTCGGGTCGGCGCCGGCGTGCACCGCGGCGGTCTCCAGCCGGAACTCGGCGCTGGGGTCGGGCAGGTCGACGCCGTAGCGCCGCGACAGCGCCTCCATGTGCGCGCCCTCCATCACCGCGAAGCGGCGGAACAGGTCGCGCAGCACCGGGTCGGTCGACTCGACCGCCGCGTGCTGGTAGAACGCGCGGCCGCCGAGCTCGATCTCGAACGCACAGCGCAGCGCGGTCGTCGCCTCGTCGTCGCCGCCGTCGCGGCGCAGCAGCGCCGCGCAGTGCGGGCAGCGGCCGAACGCGACGGCGAAGCCGACCCGCTCAAAGCCGCAGTCGGGGCAGTGCCAACGCACCGGCGCCGGCGGGTTCAGGGTGGGGGCGGTAGTCGTCATGGCGGAGTCACTCCGGGGGAATGGCGAGATCGCGCACCAGGCGCTGCGCCGCGTGGACCGCGACCAGCCGGCGGTGGTTGGCCGCGGTCACCGTGCTGCGCATCGGGCTGACCTGCTTGGCCACCAGCTTGCCCAGCGCGGTCAGCAGCGCGTCGTTGACGCGGCGGCCGAGCAGCGTGTGCGTGCCCGACAGCGCGATCGGCCGCGGGTTGGTGCCGCTGATGCCCACCGCCAGCTCGGCGAGCACGCCGGCCTCGAGCCGCAGCGCGACCGCGACGCTGGCCAGCGCGAAGTCCATCGCGCCGCGCGAGCGCACCTTGCGAAAGCCGCTGCGCAGCCCCGGGCTGGGCGCGTGCACGTGGACCGCGGCGAGCAGCTCGCGCCGGCCCAGGCTCAGGTGCGCCGCGCCGTCGTCGCGGTACAGCTCGGCCAGCGGCCGGCGATAGGTCGCGCCGCCGCCGAGGATCTCGACCTCGGCGCCGTAGACCAGCAGCGCCGGCGCGAGGTCGCCCGAGAACGCGGCGTAGCAGTGCTTGTCCTGCGGCGCGACGTGGCACACGTCGCCCTTGAGCTTCAAGCACCAGCCGTTGGCCTCGCGCCACCACTCGCTCTGGTTGTAGAAGATGCAGCGCGTGTCCTGGCACAGGTTGCCGCCGACGGTGGCGGCGTTGCGGTGCGCCGGCCCGGCGACCGCGCCCGCGGCCTGCGGCAGCGCCGGCAGCTCGCGCGCCAGCTGCTCGTGGCGGGCGACGGCGGCGAGTTTCGCGCCGGCGCCCAGCCGCCAGCGGCCGTGGTGGGTGTCGATCGCGCCGAAGCCGGCGACGCCGCTCAGGTCGATCAGCACCGCCGGGTCGGCGATGCCGCGGCGCATGTTCGGCAGCAGGTCGGTGCCGCCGGCGACCACGCGCGCGTCGTTGTCGGCCAGCAGCAGCGACGCGTCGACCAGCGTGGCCGGTCGCACCAGGCGGATCTCGTCGATCGGCCGCATCGCCGTCAGCTCCGGGCAGCGCCGCGCGCCGCGCGCCGGGCCGGCGCCGCACGCGGCGGCTGCTCGCGTCGTTGCTGCTGCAGCGCCTCCAGCACCCGCTCGGGCGTCAGCGGCAGCGCGCGCAGGCGCAGCCCGACCGCATCGAAGATCGCCGCCGCCACCGCCGGCGCGACGCCGGGCAGCACGGCCGCGCCCGCCGCCTTGGCGCCGAAGGGGCCGCGCGCATCCGGGTGCTCGACCCGCTGCACGTGGAGCTGCGGCGCGTCGACGATCGAGACCATCCGGTAGTCGAAGAAGTTCGGCCGCAGCGGCAGGCCGTGGAAGTACTGCGTCTGCTCCGACAGCGCCTGGCCCAGGCCCATCCACACCGCGCCCTGGACCTGGCCGTCGACCGCGAGCGGGTTGAGCGCGCGGCCGCAGTCGTGCGCGACCCACAGCTGCAGCACCCGCACCACGCCGGTGTCGGTGTCGACCTCGACCTCGGCCACCTGCGCCGCGTACGAGCACGCGTCGCTGGCGTCGCTCGCGCCGGCCACCGACGCATTGCCCGGCGCCGGTGGCGACCACGCGCCGTTGACGGTCAGCGTGCCGGCCTCGGCCAGCGCCGCCTGCAGCACCTGCGCGAAGGCCAGCTCGCGGTCGCTGCCGGCAACGGCGCAGCGCTCGCCCTGCCACTGCAGCTGCGCCGGCGCCACCTCCAGCCGCCGCGCGGCCGCGTCGACCAGCGCCTGCTTCAGCGCCTGCGCCGCGCGCAGCGCCGCGTTGCCGACGGCGAAGGACAGCCACGACGAGCAGCCGCCGGCGTCGCTGGGCACAAGCGCGGTGTCGGCGGCGACCACGCGGATGCGCGCCAGCGGCAGCTGCAGCTCCTCGGCGACGACCAGCGCGAGCAGCGTTGCCGCGCCCTGGCCGAGCTCGGCGGCGCCGGTCAGCAGCGTGATGCTGCCGTCGAAGTCGAGCCGCAGCTGCACCACCGCGTGCGGCCCGCTGCCGCCAGCCGCCGGCAGCGCCGCCGCCGACGGGTAGTGCGAGCAGGCCAGGCCGCGGCCGCGGCGGCGCGCGCTGCCGGCCGGTGCCGGTGCGCGCCGCGCGCGTCGCCAGCCGCTGGCGCGCTCGACCGCGTCCAGGCACGCCGGCAGGCCGTAGGCGTCGGGCTGCAGTTCGTTCGGCACGCGCTGCGGCGCCGGCTCGAGCAGGTTCGCGCGGCGCAGCGCGAACGGGTCCAGCTGCAGCCCGGTCGCGAGCTCGTCGAGCAGCGCCTCGAACGCGAAGCACAGGTTGGCCGCGCCCTGCGCGCGCATCGCGCCGCAGGGCGGCAGGTTGGTGTAGACGCGCTCGCCGCGAAAGCGCAGCGCGTCGATCCGGTACAGCGCGTGCAGCAGCGCGCCGGTGCGCAGCAGCGTCGCCAGCCCCCAGCCGGCGTAGGCGCCGCCGCCCTGCACGAGCGCCGCGTCGACCGCGGTGAGCCGCCCGTCGCGGGTCGCGCCGATCTTCAGCCGCAGCTGCGTGTGCGGGCGGCCGCGGTGGGTCAGGAACACTTCCTCGCGGCTCAGCTCGAGCTTGACCGTGCCGCCGGCGGCGCGCGCCAGCGCCGCGGCGACCAGCTCGTGGTTCAGCGGCTGCGCGTGGTGGCCGAAGCCGCCGCCGACGAAGGGCTTGATCACCCGCACCTGGGCCGGCGCCAGCCCGAGGGTCTGCGCGAGCGCGCGCTGCAGCAGGGTCGGCACCTGGGTCGGTGCGTGCAGCGTCAGCTGCGCGCGCTCGGCGTCCCACTGCGCGACGCTCGCATCCAGCTCGAGCTGGCCGTGCGCGAGTTCGGCGCAGTCGAAGTCGTGCTCGAGCACCAGGTCGGCGGCGGCGAAGCCGGCGTCGACGTCGCCGACCGCGTGCTCGACCGCCTGCGCCAGGTTGTACGGCTGGTCGTCATGCAGCCGGACCGCGCCGGCAGCGCGCGCCGCGGCGGCGTCGAAGTACGCGGGCAGCGGCTCGATCTCGACCTCGACCGCGCGCAGCGCCGCCTCTGCGGTGTCGATGTCGTCGGCGGCGACCGCGAACAGCGGCTCGCCGCGGTAGCGCACCCGCGCGCGCGCCAGCGGCCACTCGTCGGCCGCGCCCGGCAGCACGCCGCAGGGCGCGCTGAAGTCGTCGCCGGTGATCACCGCACGCACCCCGGGCAGCGCGCGCGCGCGGCTCGCGTCGATGCGGCGGATGTGCCCGTGCGCGACCTGGCTGCGGCCAATGCGCGCGACCAGCGCGCCGGGGAACGGCAGGTCGGCGGTGTAGCGCGCACGGCCGCTGAGCTTGTCGGCACCGTCCAGCAGCGGCTGCGGCCGGCCGATCACCGCCGCGGGCGCGGCCGCCGCGGGTGCGTGCCGGGCCGCGGGCTTGGTCATGCCCGCGCCTGCGCCGCCGCCTGCACCGACTCGACGATCTTCTGGTAGCCGGTGCAGCGGCACAGGTTGCCGGACAGCGCGCTGCGGATCTGCGCTTCGCTGGGCTGCGGCTCGCGGCGCAGCAGCGCCTCGGCGCTCATCAGCATGCCGGCGCTGCAGAAGCCGCACTGCGAGCCGAGCCGCTCGTGGAACGCGCGCTGCAGCGCCGACAACCGGCCGTTGGTCGCCAGCGACTCGACCGTCTCGATCGGCCGCGCCTCGACGCTGGCCGCCAGCGTGATGCAGGCCAGCCGCGGCTCGCCGTCGACCAGCACGGTGCAGGCGCCGCACTCGCCGCCGTCGCAGCCCTGCTTGGTGCCGGTCAGCTGCAGGCCGTCGCGCAGCACCTCGAGCAGGGTCGCGCTGTCGCGCGCGGCCAGGCGCTGGCGCCGGCCGTTGACCTGGAGTTCGAGCAGGCGATGGGCCACGGGCTCAATTGTCCTTCGGCCGCAGGTCGCGCACGCGCACCGCCTTGCCCTGCGAGCGCGGCACGCTGCCGCTGGGCAGCACCGCGATCTCGGCGGTGATCCCGATCATCGACTTGATGTGGTGGATCGCGTCGGCGGCGAGCTCGCCGAAGCGGTCCTCGGGCACGCCCGGCTGCGCCTCGACCTCGATGCGCAGCCGGTCGAGGTGGCCCTGGCGGGTCAGCACCAGCTGGTACTGCGGCGCCAGCCCGGGGCGGCCGACCAGCACCGACTCGATCTGCGACGGATACACGTTGACGCCGCGGATGATCATCATGTCGTCGCTGCGCCCGGCCACCCGCAGGATGCGCAGGAAGCTGCGGCCGCAGGCGCAGGGCGCGCGCGTGACCCGGGTCATGTCGCGGGTGCGGTAGCGCAGCATCGGCAGCGCTTCCTTGGTCAGCGTGGTGATCACCAGCTCGCCCGCCTGGCCGTCGGGCACCGGCTGGCCGCTCTCGGGGTCGATCACCTCGAACAGGAAGTGGTCCTCCCAGCCGTGCAGGCCGTCGCGCTGGCCGCACTCGCAGGCCACGCCGGGCCCCATGATCTCGGACAGCCCGTACATGTCGACCGCGCGCAGCCCGATGCGCGCCTCGATCTCGCTGCGCATCGCCGCGCTCCACGGCTCGGCGCCGAACATGCCGATCGCCAGCCCGCTGATGCGCAGGTCCACGCCCTGCGCCTCGGCGACCTCGGCCAGCGCCAGCGCGTACGACGGCGTCGCGCACAGCACGCGCGGGCGGAAATCCATGATCAGCGCGATCTGGCGCTCGGAGCCGCCGCCCGAGACCGGCACCACCGGGCAGCCCAGCCGGGTGGCGCCGTCGTGCGAGCCGAGCCCGCCGGTGAACAGGCCGTAGCCGTAGGCGTTGTGCACCAGGTCGCCGGGGCGCACGCCGGCGCAGTACATCGAGCGCGCGACCAGGTCGGCCCAGCGGTCGAGGTCGCCGCTGGTGTAGCCGACCACGGTCGGCTTGCCGGTGGTGCCCGACGACGCGTGGATCCGCGCCAGCTGCGCCACCGGCCGCGCGAACAGGCCGAACGGGTAGTGCGCGCGCAGGTCGACCTTGGTCACGAAGGGCAGCGCGCGCAGGTCGTCCAGGCTGCGCAGCGCGCCCGGCTCGAGCCCGGCCGCCTGCATCCGTTCGCGCTGCCACGGCACGTTGGCCCAGGCGTTGGCCAGCGTCGCGCGCAGCCGCTCGAGCTGCAGCGCGACCAGCTCGTCGCGCGACATCGTCTCGGCGCGCGGGTGCAGCATGCCGCTGGCCGCGTCGGCGGCGGCGGCGCGGGTGGTGGCGTGGCCGGCTTCAGTCATCGCATCTCCCCCGGTCGGTGAAACCCCGTCGCCCCGGCGCCGCGCACTGCCCGGCCGCGTCACGCAGT
>CAZKCJ010000202.1:0-5718 GCA_964550885.1 uncultured Rubrivivax sp.
TCGCGCACTGGGGCGCGAAGGAATCGGGCGGCTGGATCAAGGCGCTGTGGGGCCGCGCCGGCAAGCCGGCGCACGACGCCGTGCTGCCGTGGCTGACCGATACGCGCGGCTTAGCGAAGGACCTGGGCGAATGGGCCTTCTACCTGCTGCTGGCGATGGTGCTGATCACGCTGTGGCAGCGCCTGCTGCCGTACAGGCGCTGGCGCATCGTGCACCGCGCGATGCCGCTGCTGTACCTGGCGCTGGTGTTCCACGCGGTGGCGCTGATGCCGCTCGCGTTCTGGGCGCTGCCGCTGGGCCTGCTGATGGGCAGCCTGCTGGCGCTGGGCAGCTTGGCGGCGCTGTGGTCGCTGGCCGGCTGGATCGGCCTGCGGCGCAAGCACGCGGCGCGCATCGAGGCGGTGACGCTGCTCGGCGACGGCGCCGACGCGCCGCTCGAAGTGATTCTCGCGATGCCGCCGAGCTGGCCGGGGCACCGCGCCGGGCAGTTCGCGTTCGTGCGCTTCCACGCCGCCGAGGGCGCGCACCCGTTCACGATCGCGAGCGCGCCCGGCGCGCTGGGAATGAGCGCGCGCGGCGAGCCGCTGCTGCGCATCGTTATCAAGCCGCTGGGCGACTACACGCGCACGCTGCACCGCCGCCTGCGCGCCGGCCAGGACGTGGCCATCGAAGGCCCCTACGGCCGCTTCGACGGCCGCGGCCGCACGCGGCGCCGGCAGGTCTGGGTGGCGGCCGGCGTCGGCGTCACGCCCTTCCTCGCGCTGCTCGAGGCACGCCAGCCGGGCGCCGGCGCAAAGGCCGCGCGCCGCGCGCCGGTGCAGATGCACTACTGCACCCGCGACGCGCAGCGCGACCCGCTGCTGGCGCGCGTGCAGGCGCTGTGCGCGCAGGCCGAACCGCCGGTGGCACTGCGCGTCTACAGCCAGGCCCAGGGGCAGCTGCTCAAGCCGCATGATCTGGAAGGCGCCGGCGCGCCGCTGGACATCTGGTTCTGCGGGCCGCAGGGCCTCGGAGATGCGCTGGACGCGCACGCCGCCGGCAGGCGGCCGTGGCGCGTGCACCGCGAATCGTTTGCGATGCGTTGACCGCAGGAAAGGAGACGTGATCATGAAGAACCATCCGATGCTGCTGGCGCTGTGGGCCGGCCTGGCCGCCGCGCCGGCGCTGGCGAGCGACGACTGCGACGTGCCGCTGAGCCAATGGCAGTCGCGCAAGGCGGTGATGCAGATGGCCGCGCAGCGCGGCTGGCAGGTGCAGCGGCTGAAGATCGACGACGGCTGCTACGAGATCCGCGGCCGCGACGCGCAGGGGCGCGAGTTCAAGGCCAAGCTCGATCCGCAGACGCTGCGCGTCGTGAAGATGAAGGCGCGCGACGGCGAGAATGAACGCAGCCGTGAACGTGAGCGCGAGCGCAGCCACGATCGCAGCGCAAGCGCGCCGTCTTCCAAGGCCGATGGCGGCAACACCGGCGCGCCCGCGGCCATGCCTGCACCTGCCGCCGCTCCCAACCCCGTGTTCAAGCCCGGCACCAAGCCGAGCGCATCGATCGAATGACCCCCACTCGAGGAACCACCATGTTCAAACCCTTGCTCACCACCGTCGCGGCCGCCTGCGCGGTCGCCCTGCCCGTCGCGGCGCACAGCCGCCCGGTCACGATCGCCACCACGCTGAAGAACTACGGCGGCGACGGCGCCTACCTGGCCGTCTACCTGACCGACGCCAAGGGCGCCTACGCCGGCACGCTGTGGGTGGCCGGCGGCAAGGCCAAGTACTACAAGCACCTGGCCGACTGGAACCGGATGTCGGCCGCCGACGCCAAGCGCCTGCAGGGCGTGACCGGCGCCAGCGTCGGCCAGGGCCGCACGCTGAAGGTCAGCGCCGACCTGGCCGACGCGCTGATCGACGCGGGCTACGAGATCCGCATCGACGCCGCGGTCGAGGACATGCGCGACAGCCCGGGCGAGGTGCGCATACCGCTGACCTCGGCCAACGCCGGCAAGCCGCAGGCCGGCAAGCAGTACATCCAGTCGGCGACCTTCCAGCTGCCCTGAGGACGCGCCGCGTGGGCTGGAGATCGATCCACCGCTGGCTGGGGCTGGTCGCCGGCGCGCTGGCGCTGGTGCTGGGCATCAGCGGCGCCGTGCTCGCCTTCGACCCGGTGCGCGACGCCTGGACCACGGTCGCCGCGCCGGCCGATCTGCCGGTGGCCACCCTCGTGCAGCGCGTGGCCGCCACCGTTCCCGGCGCCGAGGAGATCCGCCGCCAGAGCGCGGGCGACATCGTCGTCTACGCCTTCGACAACGGCCAGGCACAGGCCTGGCGCGTCGATCCGGCCGACGGCCGCGTGCTCGGGCCGTACCAGCCTTCGGCGCTGTCGCGCTGGTTCAAGAACCTGCACCGCTCGTTCCTGCTCGGCGACGGCGGGCGCATCGCGGCGGCCGTGGTGGCGCTGGCGATGTTCGGGCTGTCGGTGTCGGGCCTGGTGCTGCTGCTGCGCCGCATGGGCGGCTGGCGCCGGCTCGCCGAGCGCGTGCGCGGCTCGCTCGCCGAGCGGTTGCACGTGCTGACCGGGCGCGTCGTGCTGGCGGTGCTGATGCTGTCGTCGATCACCGCGCTCTACATGAGCGCGGCCACCTTCGGGCTGGTGACGCTGGATGCCGGCCAGGAGCCCGACGTGGTGTCGGTCGTCCCGGCCCAGGGCGCACCAAGCGCCTTACTCGCCGCGCAGTTGCCGCTGCTGCAGCAGACCCGCGTCGGCGAGCTGCGCCGGCTGAACTTCCCCGACGCCGCCGATCCCGAGGACACCTGGAAGCTCACCACCGCGCGCGGCCAGGGTTGGGTCGACCGCTGGTCCGGCGCGACGCTGGCGTGGCAGGACGCGACCGCGGCGCGGCGCATCCACGATCTCGCGCTGCTGCTGCACACCGGCGAGGGCGCGTGGGTCTGGGCGCTGGTGCTGCTGCCCGCCGCGCTGTGCATCCCGCTGTTCTGGGTCACCGGCCTGATGCTGTGGTGGCGCGCGCGCAGCCGCCGCCCGCGCATCGACGACAACAGCGCGCCGGCCGGCGCCGACACGCTGATCTTCGTCGCCAGCGAGACCGGCAGCACCTGGGGCTTCGCGCAGGCGCTGCACGCGGCGCTGGTGCGCGCCGGCCACCGGGTGCACAGCACCGGGGTCGAACACTTCCAGGTGAGCGCGGCGGCGCGCCACGTCTTCGTGCTCGCCGCGACCTACGGCGACGGCCAGCCGCCGGCGCACGCGGCCGGCGCGCTGGCGCGGATCGCACGCACGCCGGTCACCGCGGCCAAGGTCACGGTGCTGGGCTTCGGCGACCGGCAGTACCCCGCGTTCTGCGGTTTTGCCGACGCGCTGGAGCAGGCATTGCGCGCTCGCGGCTGGGCGGCGCTGCTGCCGCTGGTGCGCATCCACCAGCAGTCGGCACAGGAGTTCGCGCGCTGGGGGCAGGAGCTGGCGCAGGCGCTGGGCGAGACCTTGCAGATCGACTACCGGCCGCGGCTGCCGGCGAGCACCACGCTGCAGCTCGTGTCGCGCCAGGACTTCCCCGGCGGCGCGGGCGAGCCGGCGGCGATCCTGCGCTTCGCACTGCCCGCGAAGCGCTGGGCCGACCGCTTGCGCGGGCGCGGCCTCGCGCACTTCGTCGCCGGCGACCTGCTGGGCGTGCTGGCGCCGGGCTCGACGGTGCCGCGCTACTACTCGCTGGCCTCGGGCGCGCGCGACGGCTTCGTCGAGATCTGCGTGCGCCGCATGCCCGGCGGGCTGTGCTCGGCCCACCTGCATGCGCTGCAACCGGGCCAATCGATCCAGGCCTTCGTGCGCCCGAACCCCGGCTTCGCGCTGGCCGGCGACAAGGGGCCGCTGCTGCTGATCGGCGCCGGCACGGGCGTCGCGCCGCTGGCCGGCTTCGTGCGCGGCAACGCGCGGCGCGCGCCGATGCACCTGTACTTCGGCGTGCGCAACCCGGCGCTCGACTTCTACTTCGGCAACGAACTGAAGCGCTGGCTCGGCGACCAGCGCCTGGCGAGCCTGCGCACCGTGTTCTCGCGCGTGCCCGACGGCGGCGGCTACGTGCAGGACGAACTGCGCCGCGACGCCGCACGCGTGCGCGAGCTGCTCGCCGAGGGTGCTGTCGTGCGCGTCTGCGGCAGCCGGCCGATGGCGGCCGGCGTCGCGCAGGTGCTCGACGCCATCCTCGGCCCATTGCGGCTGAGCGTCGCGCAGCTCAAGGCCAAGGGGCGCTATGCGGAAGACCTATTCTGAGAGCCCCCATGGCCTGGCTGCGCCCGGCCGGCCCCCCGAGGGGGGTCGAGGAACTCGGGAGCGGCCCTTCGTTCCTCGAGAGCCCGGCGGCGTGCGCCGCGTGCAGATGCACGGGCCGACGATGGCAACGCGCTGGTCGGTCGCCTGCGACGTCGATCCCGGCGTCGACACCGACGCGTTGCGCGCCGCTCTTGCCGCGGCGGTGGAGCAGGTGGACGCGCAGATGTCGCCGTGGAAGCCGGCGAGCGACCTGAACCGGCTGAATGCAGCGCCGCCCGATCGATGGGTGGACCTGCCCGCCGAGACGCTGCAGGTGCTGGCAAGCGCGCTGGACGTCTGCCGCGCAAGCCGCGGCGCCTTCGACCCGGCGGTCGGCGCGCTGGTCGATGCCTGGGGCTTCGGCGCCGCGCGCGACACACCCGACGGCGCGGCGATCCGCGCCGCCGCGCAGGCACCGCGCACGCCGACCGGCGAAGCGCTCGAGCTGGACCTGGCGGCCGGCCGCGCACGCAAGCACGCGCCGCTGCAGCTCGACCTGTGCGGCATCGCCAAGGGTTACGGCGTCGACCGCATGGCCGCGGTGCTGCAGCGCCACGGCGTGCGCCACGCGCTCGCGGCGCTCGACGGCGAACTGCGCGCACTCGGCGCGCAGGCCGACGGCGAGCCCTGGGCGGTGGCGGTCGAAAGCCCCGAGCCCGGGCGGCGCGCGGCGCACGGCGTGATCGAACTGCAGGACCTGGCGGTCGCCACCTCGGGCAACTACCGCCGCTTCGTCGAAGTCGGCGGCGTGCGGCTGGCACACACGATGGACGCGCGCCGCGCCGCGCCGGTGCGCAACGACGTGGCGTCGGTCACCGTGCTGGCGCAAGACGGCATCAGCGCCGATGCCTGGGCGACCGCGCTGCTGGTCGCCGGTGCCGGCGAAGGCCTGGCGCTGGCGCAGCGCGCGGGGCTGGAGGCGCTGTTCATCGTGCGCCGCGACGGGCGCTGGGTCGAACTCGGACTCGGGCGCTTCGCGGTGCCGATGCCGGCGGCGGCCTGAGCGCGCGACCGGCGTCGTCCGCGTGCGACCGAAGCCGCCGAGGGCAGCCGCGATCCGTTCGGCCGCGGCGCACCCGGCTGCGCCACGCCCGGCGGCTACGCGCGCAGGGCGCTCGCGCAGTACGCCCAGCCTCAGCGCGCGCCCGCCGCCGTCGCTGTCGCGGTAGCCGTAGTCGCAGCCGCAGCAACCGCAGCCGCAGCCGCAGCCGCAGCGCCGCCGCAGCCGCTGCGATCGCCCGTGGCCGCTACTCGTGCCGCAACGCCTCGATCGGATCCAGCCGCGCCGCGTTGCGCGCCGGGAAGTAGCCGAAGATCACCCCGATTGCCGCCGAGAAGGCCAGCGCGGACGATAGGAATTTCAAACGCCCCGCGCAAGGTCCAACACTAGCCCCGAAGGT
>CAZKCJ010000203.1:0-5697 GCA_964550885.1 uncultured Rubrivivax sp.
TTCGCCGCCGCGCAGGGCCTCGTCTACGCGACCGAATACAACGCCGGGCTGGAGATTATCGAGTATATCGGATAACTTATTTCGATTGGGGCTCTGGACAGAAGAGGGCTCTTTCTATGCCGCCATCTGTTGAATTACTAATAGAAGTGGTACGGAGTTTATATGCGTAATTTTTATTCTAATAGTAGAAATATATTCTATATTATAATTAGCGCTATACTGATATTATATACATCATATGGATTTAGCAGAGAAGAAGCGCCGACTAATCTTTCGCAAGATATAAAGAAATGCTATCGCGACGATATCGATCCGAAATGGAATCGCAACGATAATAAACCTGGAACCGAATGCTATAAGCAGATGCAGAAGGTTAGAAAACTCGAGTTTTCGCCAGAATTCAATTGTTCAAAAGCTATAAGATTGCGTTGGGAGCGGGAAATAAAGATTGCAGAAATGATGAAATGTAATCTGTAATTTCTAAGGACGGTCTGCAAAACCCGGTGCTAGCTAGAGTGGCGCTGGCTTTCGCAGACTTTGGCGGTAGCGCAGCAGGTTCAGGCCGCAATCCATGGCTGTCATGGTGCAGGCCGAAGCTGCGGGCGCTCGTATCATCAAGCGGCCCCATGAAACCTTCTGGGGCGGCTATGCGGGCTACTTCCAGGATCCGGACCAGCACCTGTGGGAGGTCGTATGGAATCCCGGGTGGCAGCCGTGAGCGCACCCAGTCATGACCGCGTGCCGCGGGCGCGGCGACCCGCGCGCGAGCGCACTGCCGCAGGCTGCGCGCGAGTCCGACGATGCCCGCCGGCGTGCACCGGCGCACTGCAGTGCAGGGCGCCGGGATCCGTCGCTTCACCTGGCCGAGCATGATGCAGCTTCTGTTTTCGTATGGCACGCTCCAGCAGCGCGAAGTTCAGTTGGCGACCTTCGGGCGCGAGCTGGTCGGCAGCGCCGACGAGCTGCCGGGCTTCAGGCAGTCGATCGTGCGGATCGAGGACGCCGAAGTCGTGCGCACCAGCGGGAAGACGCACCACCCGATCGTCAGGCGGACCGGCAGCGTCGAGGACCGCGTGGCAGGCACCGTGTTCGAAGTGACGGCAGCCGAACTCGCGAATGCGGACCGGTACGAGGTGGACGCCTACGAGCGTGTTTCGGTCTTGCTGGCCTCGGGCCGGACGGCGTGGGTTTACGTGGATGCGCGGGCGTAGTGCACGGCGTCACCTGGCAGATCCATCGAACCGATCGGCGCCGGGCGCAGCGCAAGCTTCCTGACCGCAGCGGCGTGCTTCGCGGGCAGCGCCGAACTCGGCCGGCCACGAGGATTCGGGCGGGCTGGCGGGCCACTCACCATCGGCGTCCCGCTGGCTGCGGGCGGTCAGGCGCTGCGGGGGAACGGGTCACAGCGGCAGGACCGTGCCGACCCCCATCTGCCGCGCCCGCTGCAGCACGCGGTGGGCGGTCACCACGTCGTCCATGCCGATGCCCACCGGCATCGACAGGATCACCTCGTCGTGGCGCTCGCGGCCGGGCGCCTTGCCGGTCAGCAGGTCGCCGAGCTCGGGCGGTGGCGTGGCGATGCCGTCGAACAGGCCGTCGCGCTGCATCAGCCTGAACATCTCGACGTCGTCGGTGTACACCTTGTCGACGACCGCGGCGACCACGCCGCGCTGCAGGTGGCAGTCGAGGTTGACGGTGGCGATCGTCGCGCCCGGTTTGATCCACTGCGGCTCGATCACCCGCTGCCGGTCGCTCTTGACCCCGGGGCCCGCGATGACCAGCAGGTCGATGCCTTCGACCGCGGCGCGCACCGTGTCGACGCGCCGGATCTCGCGGCCGTGCCTCGCGCTGGTCTCGGCGCAGTAGCGCTCGACGGTCGGCGCGTTCGGACCCCACGCGACCACGCTGTGCACCTGCGGGCATTCGGCGAGCAGCGCGTCGAGGTTGCTGCGCCCCTGGCGGCCGCAGCCGATGATCGCCGCGGTCCGGGCGTCGCGGTTCGCCAGCTTGCGCAGCGCCAGGCCGGTCGCTGCCGCGGTGCGCAGCGCGGTGATCTCGGTGCAGTCCATGATCGCGATCGGCACGCCGGTCGCGGCGTCGTTCAGCACGATCAGCCCGGTGATGAACGGCAGGCCGCGGCCGGGGTTGCCGTAGTAGCCGCCCAGCCACTTGATGCCGCATTGGTCCGCGTCGCCGCCGATGTAGCAGGGCATCGCGTGCAGGAAGTCGCCGGGCCGCGAACAGATCTCGCTCTTGGCCGGCAGGTCGACGCTGCCGCTGCCCTTGATCGTGAACGCGCGCTCGAGGATGTCGATGCACTCGCGCATCGGCAGGCCGACCCGCTGCACGTCGGCCCGCGACAGGTAGAGCACTTCCCGGTTGAGCTGGATCATCGGTCGCGGTCTGCGGTGTGGTCGTCGTCGTGCGAATCGCCGGCGCGCCGCCGTGGCGTGCGCTGCCGTGCCGGCGTTTGTACCAGCACCACGGGGCTTCCGCCGCCGGCACGATGCGCCGCGCAGCCGGTGTAGATCAGCTGCTGCGGCCGACGCGGCGCTGCTGGCCCGACCGCAGGTGCGGCGTTGCTGCCGCAAACGCGAATGCAGGCGCGGGCCATCGCCGCGGCGCAGCCTGAACCGGCGTGCGCAGCGACGACGGGCAGGTCACGCAGCTGCCGCCTCGCGCAGCCGGTCGCGCAGGCCGCTGGCGCGCTGGCTGCGCGTGTCGATCGCGCTCGCAATCACTGCGGCGCTGCCCGACAGCGTCAGCCGGCGGCGCGCGCGGGTCACTGCGGTGTACAGCAGCTCGCGCACGAGGCCGCGTCCGGCGCGATCCGGCAGCACCAGCAGCACCGCGTCCCACTGCGAGCCCTGTGCCTTGTGCACGGTGGTCGCGAACGCGCTCGTGCAGGGCGGCAGCCGGTGCGGCGCGAGCGCGCGCCAGCCGCCGGTGCCGTCGTCGAAGTGCAGCTGCGGCCGGCCGTCGGCGCCGGCCAGCACGAAGCCGACGTCGCCGTTGGCCAACCGCAGCAGCGGGTCGTTGCGCAGCACCATCACCGCGCGGCCCACGACCCAGGGCGACGCGGGGTCGGCGCCCAGCGCCGCGTGCAGCGACGCCAGCCGCGTGCGCAGCAGCGCTTCGACGCGGCGGTTGACCGCGGCCACGCCGCGTGGGCCCGCGTGCACCGCGCCCAGCACGCCGAAGCGCGCGAACGCCGCCGCCGCGCCGGCGGCGTCGGCCGGGTCGCGCAGCAGCGCGCGCAGGTAGGGCTCGAAGCCGGCTTCGATCGCCGCCAGCGTCGACGCGTCGAGGGTGGTGCCGGCCGCGGCGGCAGGGGCCGGCACGTCGGCATCCGGCGGCGCAGCCGGCAGCGCCGGCGCGTCTGCGCCCGCGGCCGGCGGGTCCGGCCGCGGCGCGCCATCCGGCGTCAGCCAGCGCAGATCGCCGCCGGCGCGCAGCAGCTGCAGCGCGGTCGCGGCGTCGCCGCTGCGCACCGCGGCCGCGAGCCGGCCGATGCCCGATTCGGCGCCGAAGCGCCGGCCGCGGCTGAGCCACACGCAGCTGTCGGCGAGCACGCGTTCGCCCGCCTCGTCCGCTGGCGCCGGCACGATCGCGGCTGGATCCGTGCCGGTCATCGCCGCCAACGCCGAGCGCGTGGCGCTGCCGAGCGCCGGGTCGGCCGCCGCCTCGGCGAACACGCAGCCGGCCTCGACCGCGGCCAGCTGGTCCTTGTCGCCGAGCAGCACGATGCGCGCGTCGTCGGGCACCGCCTCGAGCAGCCGCACCGCCAGCGCCAGGTCGAGCATCGACGCCTCGTCGACCACCAGCAGGTCGATCGGCAGCGGGTTGCGCGCGTCGTGCGCGAAGCCGCGTGGCCCTGCGCCGAGCAGCCGGTGCACGGTGCTCGCGCTGCGCGGCAGCGCGGTGCGCACGCTGTCGGGCAGCGCCGCGGGCCCGTGCGCGGCCATCTGCGCGAGCCGCTCGGCCAGCGTCTGCGCCAGCCGCGCCGCCGCCTTGCCGGTGGGCGCGGCCAGCGCGATCCGCAGCTGCGGGCGCGCCGCCAGCAGGCAGGCGAGCAGCTGGGCGACGGTGTGGGTCTTGCCGGTGCCGGGGCCGCCGCTGATCAGCAGCAGGCGACGCCGCAGCGCCAGCGCTGCCGCCAGCTGCTGCCAGTCGGCGCTGCCGGCGGCGCCGGGGTCGGCCGGAAACAGCGAACGCAGCAGCGCGAGTGCGGCCGGCGACTCGGCCGCGCCGTCCTCGGCCACGCGCGCGGCGCGCTGCAGCCGCCGCGCGAGCCGGCGCTCGTCGTCGAACTGGCGCTGCAGGTACAGCCGACCGGCGTCGTCGAGCAGCAGCGGCAGCGCGCCTGGCGCGGCGGGCGTGCCGCACACGCCGCTGGCCAGCAGCGCCGGGCGCAGCGTGCCCGCCCACTGGCCGCCGCGCGCGGGCGGCTGCCCGGCCTGCCGGCCGCACGGATCGGCGCGCGTGGCGCGCGGACCCGCGGCCGCAGCGGCGTCGCCCAGCGGCAGGCACACGTGGCCGTCCTGCAGCGCCAGGCTCAGGCGCTGCGCCAGCGTGGCCACCGCATCCGCTGCGTCGGGCGCAGCGCCGGCAGCCGCGGACCAGGCGCGCAGCTGCCGCGCCAGCGCTTCGGCCAGCCACGCGGGGTGATCAGCGGCGTGGGTCATGCCGGCTGCGTGGCGCCGTCGAACAGCGCCGATGCTTCGTCCAGCAGCGCTTCGCTCGGGCGCCACGCATGCACGCCGCAGTCGCGGCCGTCGGCCTCGCGCCAGCCGCTGCGCATGCCGCGCACGAACAGGTAGTACACGCCGCCGAAGGCTTGCGCCGGCGCGTAGCCGGGCAACCGCTGGCGCAGGTGGCGGTGCAGCGCCAGCGCGTACAGCAGTGCCTGCAGGTGGTAGTCGTGCGCGGCCATCGCGCGCGCCAGCGCCGCCGGCGCGTAGTCGGCGGCGGCGTGGCCGAGGTGGTTGGACTTCCAGTCGAGCACGAAGTAGCGGCCGTCGTGCTCGAACACCAGGTCGATGAAGCCGCGCAGGTAGCCGTCGAGCCGGCGCTTCGCAAGCTGCGGCGGCGGCAGCCCGTGGCGCTGCAGCAGCGCGGCCAGCGCCGCGGTGTCGAGCGCGCGCGCCGGCAGATGGAACTCGAGCTCGACCAGCCGCCGCGCCCACGGCAGCTGCGCGAGCGCGCAGGCGCCCGGCAGCGGCGCCTGCAGCACCTGCGGCAGCAGCCGCTCGAGCATCGGCCCCCAGCTCGCCGGCGCGGCGGCCCCGGGCTGCGGCGCGCGCAGCGCCGGGCCATGCTGCTGCAGCACCGCGTCGATTGCGGCCGGCCAGCCGGCCGGGTCGCAGAAGTCGATCCGCTCGAACAGCGCGTGCAGGCACTCGCCGGCCGCCGGACCGCGCGGGAACGCGAGGATGTCGGGCGGCGCGGATGCGGCGGCGAGGTCCTCGGATCGGGCGCCGGCGCCGGCGCGGGCTGCGCGGCCGGTCGCGGCGCCGGGCTCGTCGTGCACGGCGTGCTCGTCATGCGCGTCGTGTGCGTCGTCGTCGTCGTCGTCGTCGTCGTCGCCGTCGCTGTTCAGTTCGTCATCGGCGTCGACCTCCGCGTCGACCCCAGTGTCGACCTCGGCATCGGCATCGGCATCGGCATCGGCATCGGCATCGGCATCGGCATCGGCAT
>CAZKCJ010000204.1:0-5331 GCA_964550885.1 uncultured Rubrivivax sp.
GTACTTCCAGCGGTACCGGCTGTTCTTCCGGTTCCACGCGCAGGCCAAGGTGATCGTGTACGCCTGGGTGAACGCCGCGGGCTCGCAGCAGGCCGACGACAGCGGCGATAAAGCCTGCCGGGTGTTTCGCCGACTGCTCGACAGCGGCCGCCCGCCATCGGGCACTGGGCGCAGTTGCTGGCCGAAGTGAGTGCCGAGTCGCAGCGCCTTGGCCGGCTGGCCTCAGGCGGCACGCGCCCGAGTCCTTGATGCTTCAGCCGGGCGCGTCGTCCGGCTCCCGGCTGTGCGGACTGGGTCCGCCGGCGCAGTGCGCGAACTGGCCACCGGCTGAGCGCCGCCGATTCCTCGCGAACGCGCAGGAGTGAAGTGGTGGTGGCCAAGGGCGGAATCGAACCACCGACACGCGGATTTTCAGTCCGCTGCTCTACCAACTGAGCTACTTGGCCTGTGCGGCGCGGATTGTAGCTGCGGGCCTCGCGCCGGCAGCGTGCGCGCTCAGCCGGCGCCGCTGCGCTTGCCGCGCGTGAGGTCCACGCCCAGCTGCTTGAGCTTGCGGTACAGGTGGGTGCGCTCGAGCCCGGTCTTGTCGGCCACGCGGGTCATCGAGCCGTTCTCGCGCGCGAGGTGGAACTCGAAGTAGCTCTTCTCGAACGCGTCGCGCGCCTCGCGCAGCGGCCGGTCGAGGTTGAAGCTCTGCTCGGGCAGCGGCCCGGGCAGGAAGGCCGCGGCGGCGATCATGCCGCCGTCGCCGCCGCCAGCCAGCGCGGCCACCGTCAGCCCGGCGGCCGGATGCGCCGGTGCGGGGTTCGCCGCCGGCTTGGCCAGCGCCTGCTCGACCGCGCGCAGCAGCTTCTGCAGCGTGATCGGCTTCTCCAGGAAGGCGATCGCGCCGTGCTTGGTGGCCTCGACCGCAGTGTCGATCGTGCCGTGGCCGCTCATCATGATCACCGGCATCGACAGCTGGCCGGTCGCGCCCCACTCCTTGAGCAGGGTGACGCCGTCGGTGTCGGGCATCCAGATGTCGAGCAGCACCAGGTCGGGCTGGACCCGCTCGCGCACCGCGCGCGCCTGCGCGGCGTTCTCGGCGAGCTCGACGGAATGCCCTTCGTCACCCAGGATCTCGGACAGCAGGGCCCGGATGCCCAGTTCGTCGTCGACCACGAGGATGGTTGCCATGCGCGCTCTCAGCCTGCCGGTGTGCTGCCCTGACGCGCGGCCGGCGCAACGTCGGCGACGGCTGCGGCGGCAGCGCCGTCGGGGCAGGCAAATGATAGCGACACCCGTGCGCCGGTTTGCTCGGGATCGGCGCCGGGTTCGTCCTGCAGGTTGACGATGCGCAGGGTCGCGCGGTGCTCGTCGGCGATCTTCTTGACCACCGCCAGGCCCAGACCGGTGCCCTTGCTCTTGGTGGTGACGTAGGGCTCGAACGCACGCGCGAGCACGCGCGCGCCGAAGCCGGGGCCGTTGTCGCTGACGGCCAGCCGCACCGCGGCGGGCGCGCCGTCGGCGCGGCGGATCAGTGCGGTGCTCACGCGCACGCGGCCGTCGGCGCGGTCGGCGACCGCGTCGAGCGCGTTCTGCACCAGGTTGAGCACCACCTGGCGCAGCTGGGTCGGGTCGCCCTGCACCGCGGGCAGCTCGTCGGCGGCCAGCACCAGCTGCAGCCGGCCCTGCTCCTGCTCCTGGCCGTACAGCGCGAGCACCTCGGCGACCAGCGCGTTCAGGTCCAGCGCCACCAGCTGCGCGGCCGGCAGCCGCGCGTAGTCGCGGAACTCGTCGACCAGCCGCTTCATCGCCTGCACCTGCGCGACGATCGTCGCCACGCTGCGCGCGAGCAGCGCGTCGTCGGCGCCTTCGAGCTTGCCCTGCAGCTTGTGCTGCAGCCGCTCGGCCGACAGCTGGATCGGCGTCAGCGGGTTCTTGATCTCGTGCGCGAGCCGGCGCGCGACCTCCGACCACGCGGCGGTGCGCTGCGCGGACACGACTTCGGTGATGTCGTCGAAGACCAGCAGCCGCGCGTCGCCGGGCAGCATCGCGCCGCGCACCAGCAGCATCAGCGCGTCGCGCCCCGGGAGGTTCAGCTCGTAGGCCTCCTGCCAGTGGTCGCGCTCGCCGGCCTCGGGACCGGCCGCATAGCGGGCGAAGCGCTGCTGCACCGCGGTCGCGAACTCGGCCAGGCCCGGCACCTGCTGCAGCTCCTGCCCGCGGTACACCGACAGCGGCAGCCGCAGGATCCGGGTCGCACCCGGGTTGACGGTGTCGATGCGGTCGTCGCGGTCGAACAGCACGACCCCGGCGCTCAGGTTGTCCAGGATCGTCTGCAGCCGGGTGCGCGTGCTCTCCAGCTGCGCGACGCCGCGCTGCACCGCGCTGCGCGCGTCCGCCAGCTGTGCGGTCATGTCGGCGAAGCTGCGGGTCAGCCCGCCGAGCTCGTCGCTGGACTGGAACACCGGCTTGGGCGCGAGGTCGCCGGCTGCCACCTGGCGCACGCCGTCGGCCAGCAGCAGCAGCGGCCGCGCCAGCTGGTTGCCCAGCAGCACCGCCAGCAGCACCGCGCCGAACACCGACAGCACCAGCCCCAGCGTCAGCGTGCCGATGTAGGCGCGGCGCAGGCTGCCGCGCGCCAGCGCGCGCTGCTGGTAGTCGGTGTACGCGGCCTGCACCGCGAGCGCGTTGGCGGCCATCGCCGGCGGCAGCGCCTGCACCGCCAGCAGGAAGCGGTCCTGGCTCTCGGTCAGCGTGATCCGCGCGCTGGGCAGCATCGCCAGCGCGCGCACGCGCGCGCCGGCGCCCGGGGCAGCGCCGCCGGCGCCTTCGTCCAACCCCTCGATCTGGGTGCTGACGCCGGCGCTGCGCGCCTGGCGCAGCGCGGCGCTGGTCGGCGGCTCGGGCAGCATCGCCGCGGGATCGGCCGCAGTGCTCAGCCGGACCTGGCCGCGCGCGTCGACCAGTGCGAGCTCCTGCGCGCCCAGCCGCACGCGCTGCCGCTCCAGTGCGAGCGCGGTCACCGCCCCGGGCTGGTCGACCAGGGTCTCGGCCGCCTGCAGCGTGCGCGTGGCCAGCTGCGCGACCTGCGCGTCCAGCGAATCCTTGGCCAGCGCGAGCCCGGCGTCGAGCGCGCCGGCCAGGCGCGCGTCGAACCAGCCGTCGATGCTGCGGCCGACGAACTGGTACGACACCGCGTAGATCGCCAGCCCCGGCATCAGCCCGACCAGCGCGAAGATGCCGGCCAGCTTGACCAGCAGCCGCGCGCCGAAGCGGCCCTGGTGCAGCCGCTGCAGCAGCCGCACCACCGCCACGCCGACCACCAGGCACAGCAGCGCCGCGACCGCGACGTTGAGCCAGAACAGCCAGACGAAGTGCTGCTCCAGCCCGCTGTCGCGGTCGGTCAGCGCCAGCACGAAGGCCAGCACCAGCACCACGCCGAACACGGCGACCGCCGCCACCGCCCAGGTCCAGCGCGCGCTGCGGTTCATCCGGCGCGCGCCTGCTGCGTCGCTTCGGCCCTGCACCGGGCCGAGGTGGCTGCCGCCGAACGCGAAGCGTGCCGCAACCACCGGCAATGCGGTGGGCGGCCCACCACGGCCTTCTGGACCTGGATCGGCCCCTCGCTGCGTTCGGGCGTCGTCGAGGCAAAGCCACCCAGGGGATGGCCGGCTGCGTTCAGCAAGATCCTATTGGCTGCGCCATCACGTTGCTGCGCAATATGAGCCTGCACCGGAGCGCTGCGCGCTTCCCCTTCGCCGGCCACCTCCTCAACGGCTTTGCCGGCAGCGCTGGCACGCATCGGCACCGGAGGTGCGAGCCGGTCTGGGCGCGGCAAGCGATGTTGGCGACCCACTGCCCGGGCCGTCGACGGGGTGGCCGACGGAGTGAGCAAGTGCTTGGCTGAACGCAGTCGGCCACTGCCTCGGCGGCCCAGCACGGCGCATCTTCGTAGCCGCATTCGTGTAGTCGCTCGACTCCCGCCGCTGGCCAGCGTCAACGAGCAGACAGCTGAGCAGATGGCGCGCTCCATCTCAATCGACGCGCAGCGTGCGCTCGATGCCGATCGCCCACTCGGCCTGGCTGCCCAGGCCGAGCCGCATCGGGCTGGGCAGCTGCGACACGTCCAGGCGATAGCTGAAATCCAGGTAGTAGCGATCTTCGGCGTCGAGCTGGGCGGCGTCGGCGACCTTCCAGCCGGTGCTGCGCGAGGCCGCCGCCAGCGCCTCGGCCAGCGTTGCGTAGCTCTGGTTGAAGCCGGCGAAGCCGACCCGCCAGTTCGAGGTGAGCGGCTGGTACGCGACCCGCCAGCTGCGCCGCACCCACGCGACGCGCTCGTCGCGCCAGTACCAGCGGTAGCGATACAGCGCCGCGTCGGCGACGAAGTACAGCGGCACGCCGCGCCGCAGTGCATCCTCGACCGCGTGCGGCAGGCTCAGCCGCGCGTCGAAGTCCAGCAGCAGCTCGCCGTCGAGCCGGTACGCGGTCAGCAGCGCGAGGTCGACCGCCTGCGCCTGCGCCCGGCCAGCCGCGGCCAGGGCCAGCGGCAGCAGCGCCAGCCCGAACGACAGCTTGCGGCGGACCGACGATCGGAGCATCGGGACAGCGATGGGTCAGGTCTTCATCAGCAGTGCGTAATAGAAGCCGTCGTGGCGCGCAGGCCCGGCTTCGCCTGGATTGTCCGGCAGCGGCAACAGGTGCCCCGGCGAGGCCGGCAGCAGCCGCGCGTCGCTGCCGACCGCACGTTGCAAAAAAGCGTCGATCTGCTGCTCGCCTTCGCAGCGGAAGATCGAGCAGGTCGCGTACAGCAGCCGCCCGCCGCGGCGCAGCAGCGGCCACAGCGCGTCGAGCAGCCGCGCCTGCTGCGCGGCCAGCGTGCGCAGGTCGGCCTCGCGCCGCAGCCAGCGGATGTCCGGGTGCCGCCGCACGATGCCGGATGCGCTGCAGGGTGCGTCCAGCAGGATCGCGTCGAACTCGCGGCCGTCCCACCAGGCCGCGGGCTCGCCGGCGTCGGCGGCGCGCAGCTCGGCGGCGAGCCGCAGCCGCTGCAAGGTGGCGCGTACGCGCTCCAGCCGCTGCGCGTCGCGATCGAGCGCGAGCAGCGCCAGCGGCGCGCACTCCAGCAGGTGCGCCGCCTTGCCGCCAGGCGCCGCGCAGGCGTCGAGCACGCGCGCACCCGGCGGCAGGCCGTCGCCCAGCAGCAGCGGCGCAGCGAGCTGCGCGGCGGCGTCCTGCACCGACACGTCGCCGTCGCCGAAGCCCGGCAGCTGCGACACCGGGCACGGCGCGTCGAGCAGCAGTGCGTCGTCGCCACCGCCGGCGAGCCGCAGCGGCCGCGCCGCATGG
>CAZKCJ010000204.1:5341-5686 GCA_964550885.1 uncultured Rubrivivax sp.
CTGGTACTGCGCGGCGCCGCCGCGGCGGCGGTTCACGCGCAGCGTCATCGGCGGATGCTCGTCGGCCGCGGCCAGCAGCGCCGCCCACTGCGCCGGCCAGTCGCGCCGCAGCCGCTCGATCCACCAGCGTGGGTGGTTGTGGCGCGCGACCGGGTCGCGCAGCGCCGCGGCGACGATCGCGTCGCGCTCGCGCACGAAGCGGCGCAGCACCGCGTTGACGAAGCCGGCCGCTGCCGGCGTGCGCGCACGCGCCGCCGCCACCGCCTGGTCGACCAGCGTGTGCTCCGCGTAGGCCGGCGCGGCTTGCGGCCACAGCAGGGCCAGCGCGCTGGCCAGCAGCGCGTC
>CAZKCJ010000205.1:0-1551 GCA_964550885.1 uncultured Rubrivivax sp.
CGCCACCAGCAGCGCCAGCCCGGGCACGCCCCCGACGAAGTGCAGCCCCGGCTCGGTCAACTTCGACACCGCCAGGGCGCCCAGTTCCTTCGCAAGCTTCGGCATCGTTCGATCCTTCCATCCAACCACCCATCAACGTGGATGCGATTGGATGATACGCGACGAGCCGGCAGAATTTCATGAAACCCGCGCCAGTGCATGCTTTCCGGCCGATGCTGCGATGCCCTGATGCGGCAAGAATGATGGCGGAGGGGGACACCGCTTCCGCCAGCAACGAGCGACGACGGCCTTGGGCCACTGCGTCGCCGCAGCGGCGCTGTTAACGCCTCGACCGCCGTTGGCCTACAGGTAGCCCGGCAGGCGCCCGCCCCAGCGGTGCGCCTGCGCTGGCTTACGCAAACCCCCTCAGCCCCGCCCTTCTCAGCTCTTCTTCTTCGGCCGCCCGCGCCACACCGACAGCGCCGAGCCGAAGATGAAGGCGACCAGCGCCACCGCCGAGCCGAGCCCGCCCCAGCTGCGCAGCTCGAACGCGCCGAGCGCGTCGCCCACCACGCGCAGCAGCACCGACGCGTGCAGCAGCACCAGCGCGACGTAGGCGCTCGGGTGGTAGACGAGGCGCACGCGCAGCACCGACGGGAAGATCACCGGCGCGTGGCCGAAGACCATCGAGAACACGAAGCCCAGCAGCAGCCCGTGCAGCGCCGCGTCCCACGACAGCGAGCCGGGCACGAGCCCGTACCAGACGATCACCGCGCCGCTGACCGCGAGCCAGAAGTAGCCGGCCAGCAGGCACACCGCGATGAAGCGGGTCAGCCCGCTCTGGCGCACGGTGCGGCGCGCGATGTCCTGGCGCAGGAACCACAGCGCCAGTGCGACCAGCGCCGCGCCGAACACGTGCGCGGCGCCGGGCAACGCATTTCCGACCAGCGCGAGCAGCGCAACGCCGACGATCACGATGAACACCCGCGTCGCGTTCGGCGACGGCGGCAGGAAGCGCGACAGCTCCAGCCGCTCGCCGGCAATCGTCAGCACCAGGAACGAGATCCACCAGCCCACCGCCGCCTGCAGCGGCGCGCCCAGCGCCCAGATCAGCGTGCCGATCGGCCAGCAGGCGGTGGCCACGGTCAGCACGATCAGGAAGTTGGTGGTCTGGCGCGACAGCGCGAGCAGCGTCGCCGCGAGCATGATCACGCCGGCCAGCACGAAGATCCAGGCGGCGACGCCGATGTCGCCGAACAGCGCGACCAGCCCGGCGATGCCGGCCGCCAGCGGCGCGCCGTAACCCCACAGCTGCCCGACCGCGACCGCGCGCTCGAGCGAGATCACCACGCCGAAGAAGCCGCAGACCATCAGCGCGCCGTGCCACGGCACGACCTCGAGGATCGGCATCGGCATCGGCCACGCCAGCCGCGCCAGGCCGGCGCCCACCCCGAAGACCAGCGCGATGAAGCCCAGGACCAGCAGCGGCAGGCGCTCGAGCGCCATCCGCGGCCCGGCCGCGCCGCGGCTCAAGATCCGGACCAGCCGAAGTGGTTACGGACCTCGCCAGTC
>CAZKCJ010000205.1:1561-1993 GCA_964550885.1 uncultured Rubrivivax sp.
TTCGGCGGCAGCACCTCGTCCAGGACCATCCGGCAGTTGGCCATGATCAGGTCGCTCATCGGGCAGGCGGCGCTGGTCATGGTCAGGCGCATGCGCAGGCCCTTGTCGTCGTACTCCAGGCCGTAGATGAGGCCCAGGTCGACGATGTTGATCCCGATCTCCGGGTCGATCACCGCGCGCAGTTCGTGGTACAGCTGGTCGAGGTCTGGTTCCATGCGGCGAATTGTCCCTCAGCGCCGGCCGGCTGCGGCGAATGCCCATGACAGGCGCAGCGGCAGCCGGGCGGCGCCCCGAACCGGTGCGCCAGGGCCGATCGCAGGTCCGACGCGCCGCCGGCCGGCTACCGGCACGGACCGCATGCGCGCGGACCGATCGACCCGGTTGTGCGGCGGGCGCGAACGGCAGCGGCACTTGCGGCGGGCGCGATCAGCG
>CAZKCJ010000205.1:2003-5683 GCA_964550885.1 uncultured Rubrivivax sp.
CACCCGGCGCGCCGCCGCGCGCCGCACCCGGCGGCTTTGCGTTGCCGCAAGCTTCCTGCAGATCCACCCGAACGGGGGATGGACCGCCACCCGGCGGACGCCGGCCAATCGCGCAACCACCACCGGAGGCTGGCCATGGCTGCTCGATCGCGGATCCCGGGCTCGTTCACCCTGGTTGCGCTGGGCATCGGCTGCGCCGGCGCCGGTGCCGGCCCGATCGTCAGCCAGCCGGTATGGGAAACAGGTGCCGGCAACCCGCTGAAGATGATGATGCCCGACAAGATCGTCGGCGACTACGTGTTCGGCGCCTACGGCCTGAATGCGCTGGGCGCGGGCGGCGGCTTCGACACCGGCGCGAAGTTCCTCGGCCTGTCCTTCGACGATTCGGATTCGCTCGGCGGGATCGCCTCGGTCTGTGATCCGACGGGTCTCACCGGCTGCGCCGACTTCGGGCTCAAGGCGACGGTCTGGGGCCACGGCAAGTTTGGCGCCGAGTACCGGCTGTCGGGCGGCGGCGGCGCACTCGACGTGCGCGTGCCGATGCGCGCGGTGCTCGACCTGCCGTACGACGCCGCCGGCGGCGGTGCGCCCACGCTGGGCGCGAAGTTCACGATTGGCTCGTCGTGGACCACCCAACCGAAGCTGCTCAGCCAGCCCGGCAGCCCGGCCAAGCCGATCACGCCGCTGCTCGCCGCGCACGGTGCGTCGGTATCGGCCTATGCGGACCTGATCGCCGAACTCGGCGCCGGTGTCAGCGGCAAGCTCTGCGTGGTCGACTGCTGGTCTGGCAGCACGCCGCCGATCGGCATCAGCGAGCGCCTGGAGCTGGGCTCGGTCAACCGCGACGGCAACGGCCAGTTCCGCGTGCTGGGCAACGCGGTCAACCCCAGCGGGTCGGCGATGGGCGGAATCATCCAGTACGAGCTGAAGCTGCCCAAGCTCGCCGCGCAGGACAAGACCCTGGCCCCGGATGGGCTGGCCGGCCTGCTGCAGACCCAGGCGCAGGACCGCGTGGTCCAGGTCAAGCTGGGCATCGACGAGCTGGTGTCCAAGGTCACCGGGATCCCGCTCAGCGGCTCGGTCGGCTTCGATGCGTTCGGCGAACACATCGGCGCCAACTACGCGCTGGTCGAAGCGTCGGCCGGCATCGACACGCTGCTCGCGCAGCGCGTGCGCGTGCAGGCCCTGCCGGTAGTGCAGCTGAAGTTCGCGAGTCCGGTGCAGCGCTACCTGGGCACGAGCAACGGCGTCGAGCAGTACGGCGCACCGACCCAGAGCCTGGGCTTCAACCTGGGCGAGAGCATCACGCTGCGCAACTCCACGGCCAGCCTGCTCGGCGGCGAAGCGAGCTTCGGGATGATGCTGGTGGTCACCAGCGACCTCGAGCTGCAGCTCGTGGCCAAGGCCAGCGTCGAGGCGCTGAAGGCGAGCACCACCCTCGGCGGCATCGGCCCGCTGTTCGGACCCGAAAGCGTCTCCGCGCCGATCGGCACGATCGCGCTGGCCCACGAGACCTTCGCCACCGGCCTGCAGGAGCTCGGCGGCGCGTACTTCAACCTGCTGTTCCAGCAGCCGCTGGAGGCGCTGCCCTTCGATCCGCAGAGTATCGCGGTGGTCGGCGCCTTCGACGCCGCGACCTGGAAGGACGCCAACGGCAACCCGACCTGCGGCACCCGCACCACGCCGGCCTGCACGAGCCTCGCGCAGACCAAGTTCGTCGGCGCCTTCGACCTGGGCGACGCGCCGCTGCCGCCCTGCCTGTTCGCGCCGGACGGCTGCTCGCCGGGCGAGCAGCAGGAGCTGGCCGAGCGGTTGCAGCTCGCGCTCGCCGCCGGCCCGCTCGACGGCCAGTGGCGCGAGAGCGCGCTGCGCCTGCTCGACGACGAGGGCCACGAGACCTTCCTCAGCGGGCTGTACACGCTGGACGAGGCGCGGCTGGACATCGGCCCCGGGCTCGACGGCGAGCAGTTCGCGCGCGAGGCCGCGGCGCTGCTGGCGTCGGTGGGCAAGCAGCGCCTGTATACGGCGCCGATCCCCGAGCCCGGGACGATGCTGCTGTTCGGGCTCGGGCTGGCGGCGATCGGCCTGCGGCGGCGACGGCACTGACGGCCGGCGTGCGCGCCCGCCCCAGTCGTCGCGGACTGCACGCCTGCGCGGCTGCGGCCTGACCGCGCCGCCTGGCGTCAGCAGCTCAGGCCGGGCCGGTGCGCGCGCGGCGCTGCGCGTCGGCCAGCAGCACCATCACCACGGTCGAGGCCAGGCGCGAGCGCACCGAGTCGGCGCGGCTGGTCAGCACGATCGGCACGCGCGCGCCGAGCACGATGCCGGCCGAGTCGGCGCCGGCCAGGTACTGCAGCTGCTTGGCCATCATGTTGCCGGCCTCCAGGTCGGGCGCGAGCAGGATGTCGGCGCGCCCGGCCACCGGCGACACGATCTGCTTGGTGCGCGCGGCCTCCTCGCTGACCGCGTTGTCGAAGGCCAGCGGCCCGTCGAGCAGCCCGCCGCTGATCTGGCCGCGGTCGGCCATCTTGCACAGCACCGCCGCGTCCACCGTGCTCGGCATGTCGGGGTTCACGCTCTCCACTGCCGCCAGGATCGCCACGCGCGGCTGGTCGATGCCCAGCACCTGCGCCAGCTCGATCGCGTTGCGCGCAATGTCGGCCTTCACCCGCACGTCGGGGGCGACGTTGATCGCCGCGTCGGTCACCAGCAGCATCCGCGGGTACGCGGGCACGTCGAGCACGAACACGTGGCTGACCCGCCGCGCGGTGCGCAGCCCGGTCGGGCCGGCGACCACCGCCCCCATCAGCTCGTCGGTGTGCAGGCTGCCCTTCATCAGCGCCTGCACCTCGCCGGCACGCGCCAGCGCGACCGCGGCGTCGGCGGCCGCGTGGCTGTGCTCGGTGGCGACGATCCGCAGGCCCGACAGGTCGGCGTGCTGCGCCTCGGCCACCGCGCGGATCTTGGCCTCGGGCCCGACCAGCACCGGCTCGATCAACCCGCGTGCCGCCGCCTCCAGCGGCCCGAGCAGCGAGTCGCGGTCGCACGGGTGCACGACTGCGCAGCGCACCGGCGGCAGGCCGCGGCAGCGCTCGAGCAGGCGCGCGAACGCGTCGTTGTGCCGCAGCACGAACTGCGGCGTGGCCAGGTCGCTGTAGGCGATCCGCTCGGTCGGCGCGACCACCGTCACACTGCCGGCGACCAGCTCCTGCCCGGCCTTGGTCACGCGCACGTCGAACACCACCCGGTGCCCGGCCGCGATCTTCTCGCGCACGCTCAGCGTTCCGCTGATCTCGTCGCCGACCCGCATCTCGCCGTCGAAGCGCAGGTCCTGCGCGACGATCACCGTGCCCGGCCCGGGCAGCCGGCGCTGCAGCAACGCCGACACCAGCGCCTCGGCCGCCACCGCCTCGGCCGCCATCGCCTCGCCCCGTGCGCGGCCGGCGACCGCCTGGAACGGGTCGACGTCGCCGGAGACGAAGGCCAGCGCCTCGACCTCGGGCCGGGTCAGCCGGTGCGAGCGGGTGATCGATTCGCCGACCTCGAGTTCGTCGAAGGTGCGGTTGCTGAAGTTGTCCATTCGGTGCTGGCGGCAGCGCCGGCGGGCGGCGGTGCGCGATCCTAGTCCGAACTTTGAGCCTGCCGAAGACGTAAGTCCTTGATCCCGCGGCGATTGCACG
>CAZKCJ010000206.1:0-4475 GCA_964550885.1 uncultured Rubrivivax sp.
CGGTGCTCGCGGTGCTGGGCTATTCGGTCAACGAGTCGGTGGTCATCTTCGACCGGATCCGCGAGACCTTCAGGCGCACGCGCAAGCTCGACACCCCGCAGGTGATCGACCACGCGATCACCAGCACGATCAGCCGCACCGTGATCACCCACGGCAGCACCCAGATGATGGTGCTGTCGATGCTGATCTTCGGCGGGCCGACGCTGCACTACTTCGCGATCGCGCTGACGATCGGCATCCTGTTCGGCATCTACTCGTCGATCTTCGTCGCCGCCGGCATCGTGATGTGGCTGGGCGCCAAGCGCGAGGACCTGGTCAAGGCCGGGGTCAAGACCGCCGACCCGAATGATCCCAATTCGGGGGCCGTGGTATAGAGTGGGGCGTGTGCCCCCGCAGCGCGCCTTGAACCGCATCCACCGATGGCCAGCAGCGCCGACCCCGCCAGCCTCGCCGCCCAGGCGCGGCGGGTCTACGCGGAGCAGCTCGTCAAGGGCCTGGCGGCGGTCGTCAACACGCTCGCCGAGGCCGCCAACCAGCTGCTGAACGAGCCGGCCGAGCACCAGCGCTTCCTGCGCCGCCGCGAGCTGGTGCAGGAGCTGAAGACCGGCGCGGCGACCTGGCATCGCGCGATGGTCGGCAGCCTGCGCGCCGGGCTGCTGCACGACCTGTCGGCGCAGCGCTCGGGCGACCTGCCGCGGCCCGGCAGCGCCGCGACCAAGCTGAGCCTGGTCGACGACGACACGATCGAGCGCGAGATCCTCACGTCGCGGCTGGGGCTGGCGATGATGGACCGCGCCGCTTCGGAGTTCAGCGACCTGCGCGCGCGCATGGCGGTGCTCGAGCGGCGCGAGGAGCTGGAGGCGGCCGACCTGCTGCGCGCGCACGCGCTGGCGCGGATCGTCGTCGACGGCTGGCGCGCGGCCGGGTGCAGCCTGGACAGCTGGCGCGAGCTGCAGCTGCCGCTGCACGCCGAGTTCGCGGCGCTGGTCGAGGAGGCCTACCACGAGGCCAACCGCTGGCTGCTCGCCCAGGGGGTGCTGGCCGAGGTCGACCTGCACCCGTTCATCCGGCGCTCGCGCGAGCTGCCGCAGGCCGGCACCGCGCCGGGCAGCGGCGGCTTCGGCCCGAGCACGTCCGGCGCCGGCGGCGGCCACGCCGGCGGCCCGGCTGGCGTGGGCGGCGGCTCGCATCCAGGCCCGGGCGCCTGGGCCGCAGGCGGCACGGCTGGTGCGGGCAGCTATCCGGCTGCTGGCCGGGCGGACGGCGGTGCGGGTAGGGGTGGTGGCGGTGGCGCAGGCGGCGGTGGCGCCGGCGGCGGCCGCGCAGCGGCGGGCAGCGGCGTGGTGGGGTCAGCAGGGGTGCACGGCGGCGCCACCGGGGGCCCCGCCGGCGCTGCGGGCTGGGGTGGCGGCCGCGACGGCGGCGGCCACGAGCACGCGCACCCGGGCAGCCCCGGCGACGAGACCCGGCTGATGACCCGCGGGGCGGCGCTGGCGCCGGCGGGCGCCGCGGGCCAGCAGCTGCTCGGTCAGCTGAACCAGCTGGTCGGCCGGCAGGTGCAGGGTTTCGCGCAGACCACCCGCTCGCAGCGCCTGTCGCCGAAGCTGGCGCAGGCGATCGAGCAGGTGCAGCAGCGCCAGCAGCGGCCGAGTGCCGGCAGCACCCGGCGTGCCGATGCGATGGGTCCGACCCCGGCGCTGCTCGAGGAGCTGCAGCAGCGCAAGCAGGCGCTGAAGCAGGCGGCGGCCACGCCGGAAGAGCGCGCGACGATCGAGATCGTCGCGATGATGTTCCAGAGCATCCTGACCGAGGAGCGGATCCCGGCCGGGGTGCGGGTGTGGTTCGCGCGGCTGCAGATGCCGGTGCTGCGGGTGGCGGTGACCGAGCCGGACTTCTTCGCGACCGTCGACCACCCGGCGCGGCGGCTGATCGACCGGATGGGGGCCTGCGTGCTCGGCTTCGACAGCTCGACGCCCACCGTCGGCGACGCGCTCGACAAGGAGATCAAGCGCGTGGTGCAGGTGGTCGAGGCCTACCCGGACACCGGCCGGCGCGTGTTCCAGACGGTGCTGACCGAGTTCGAGCGCTTCCTCGAGCACTATTTCAGCACCGAGAACGAGGCCACCCGCCGCGGCGTGTCGCTGGCGCAGCAGGTCGAGCAGCGCGAGACGCTGGCGATCCAGTACACGATCGAGCTGCGCCGCATGCTCGCCGAGGTGCCGGTGCAGGACAGCGTGCGCGCGTTCCTGTTCCAGGTCTGGGCCGACGTGCTGGCGACCACCGCGCTGCGCTTCGGCGCGCAGGGCGAGGAGATCCGCGGCGCCAAGCGCGCGGCGGCCGACCTGATCTGGTCGGCCAGCGCGAAGGTCACGCGCGAGGAGCGCGCCGAGGTGATCCGCCGGCTGACGCCGCTGCTGAAGACGCTGCGCGAGGGCATGGCCACCACCGGCATGGACCCGGCGGTGCAGGACGAGCACCTGCAGGTGCTGAACAACTCGCTGGCCGCGGCCTTCACCGCGAAGGCGCCAGTGATCCCCGGCGATCGGCTGCAGGAGCTGGCCGAGCGGCTCGAGTCGCTCGAGGAGCTGCTGCCCGAGGCGGCCGAGGTCGCGCTCGACGACGCGATCGTGCGCGACCTGTCGGGCCACGAGAGCAGCGAGCTCGAGGTCGTCGCGCAGGGCGGCTCGATGCCCACGCCGGCGATGCTCGCGTGGGCGCGCGAGCTGCAGGTCGGCGGCTGGTACATGCTCGACTACCGCGGCCGCAACGAGCCGGTGCAGCTCGCCTGGCTAGGGCTGCAGAAGAAGCTGTCGATGTTCGTCACGCCGCAGGGCCGCTGCGTGCTGTTCCAGCAGCATCGGCTGGCGTCGTTCCTGCAGGCCGGATTGCTGCTGCCGGCGCAGGACGAGAGCTTGAGCGTGCGCGCCACCCGCAGCGCGCTGGTCAAGCTCGACGTCGATCCGGCGCGGCTGCTGGCTTGACGATCGTCGCGCGGCGCGCGCGCTGCTCGCCGCCGTCGGCGCCGGCACGGCGCCCGGCCGCCTTGGGGTCAGTGGACCACCCGCTCGCCGGTCTCCGCGAACAGCTCGTCCAGGATCAGCGCGTCGGGCTCCTCGCCCAGGCTCCAGAAGACCATCAGCACGATGACCTTCAGGTCGTCGAGCGCGATCGGCTGGTTGCCGACCGCGGTCGCGCGGTCGATCACCAGCTCGCGCATCGCCGGCGACAGCACGCCGGCCGACTCGAGGAAGCCGATGTAGCCGATCGACTCGTCGCCGAGCAGCTCGCGCTCGGCGTTCGAGTACAGGCGCAGGCTGCCGGCGCCCTGCGCGCCGACGCAGGCCTGCGCGCTGTCGGCCAGCCCGTCAAGCCAGCGCAGCGCGTCCTGGATCTCGTCGCGCTCGAAGCCAGCGGCCGACAGCTTGCGCGACAGCTGCGGGTGACCGGGGCAGGCGTCGGGCCGCCAGTAGGTCTCGTACAGGTAGACGAGCACGTCGAACATGCGGATCACTATAGCGCAGCGTTGCCGGGCGCCGACGCGGCCATGAGCCCGGCCGCTGTGGCGGCCATGGGCATCAGGCCGCAGCTGGTCCGTCAGCCCAGGTGGCGGCGCTGGTACAGCCCGCCCGGCAGGCGGGCGACGCGCTGCTCAAGCTCGAGCTCGAGCAGCCGCGCGCTGAGCTGCGCCGCCGGCCAGCCGGTGCGTGCCTGCAGCGCGTCCAGCGTGACCGGATCGTCACCGAGGGCTTCCAGCAACGGGTCGTCCGGGCCGGAGGCTGCGGCGACGGCGGCTGCGGCTGGCGCGGCCGCTGCGCCCCCACCACCGGCACCGAGTTCGTCGACGATGTCCTGCGTGGTCTCCACCAGCTTCGCGCCCTGGCGCAGCAGCGCGTGGCAGCCGCGCGCCAGCGGCGAGTGGATCGAGCCGGGCAGCGCGAACACCTCGCGGCCGTACTCGGCGGCCAGCCGCGCGGTGATCAGCGAGCCCGACTGCAGCGCCGCCTCGACCACCAGCGTGCCGCGCGCCAGGCCGGCGATGATCCGGTTGCGCCGCGGGAAGTTCTCGGCCAGCGGCGGCATGCCCGGCGCGAACTCACTGAGCAGCGCGCCGGTCGCGGCGATCCGGTGGGCGAGCGCGCGGTGGCGCGACGGGTACACGCGGTCCAGCCCGGTGCCGACGACCGCGATCGTGCCGCCGGGGCCGCTCAGCCCGCCCTCGTGCGCGGCGGCGTCGATGCCCAGCGCCAGCCCGGAGACGATCGCCCAGCCGTCGCGGCTGAGCGCGGCGGCAAAGGCGCGCGCGTTGTCCAGCCCCTGCGGGCTGGCGTTGCGGCTGCCGACGATCGCCAGGCTGCGCCGCGCCAGGATCGCCGGGTCGCCGTGCAGGTACAGCAGCAGCGGCGGATCGGGGGTCTGCAGCAGCTGCGGCGGGTACTCCGGGTCGGCCAGGGTCAGCACGCCGCGGCCGTCGCCGG
>CAZKCJ010000206.1:4504-5664 GCA_964550885.1 uncultured Rubrivivax sp.
CGCCACCAGCGGCGCGCGGCCTCGAGCCGCTCGGCCAGATCCGGGTCGGCCTGGTCGAGCGCGTCGGCGGCGCTGCCGGCGACCTCGCGGCGGGCCGCTCGCGGTGCGTCTAGGACCGCCGCGGGCGAGCCGAAGGCCGCCAGCAGCCGGCGCCCCCGCTCACGACCCAGGCCGGGGGTCTCGATCAGCCGGAACCAGGGCTCGAACTCGTCGGCGTCGAGCAAGGCGGTGCAGCCTCAGGGCTGGGTGAAGCTGTCCCCCGGGAACACCGGCACGTTCACGTTCAGGATCAGCGCGTACGACGCGCGCTCGAACACGCGGAACACGAACAGCAGCCCGTTCTGCTCGTTGGGCAGCTGCAGCTCGGTGCGCGGGTCGCCGAGGCGGTCACGCACGCGCGCGCCCTGGCGCCACAGCGCGAGCACGTGGCCGCGCTCGAGGCCGTCGCGCGCGCCGCGGTTCAGGGTCACGATCTGATTCTGGCCGGCGCTCAGGCCCTCGCCATAGATCGACAGAACGCGCCCGGCGATCGGCGCGGCCGGCGGATGCGGCGCATAGGACACGAGGTCCTGCTCCGGCAGCGGCGCCAGGCGGTCGCCGGCGTTGACCTCGATGCGCGCGCTTTGCACCTGCACGGTGGCCGGCACGATGCGGGCGGTGCCGTTGGCGTCCTGCACGCTGCCGCCGGGGCGCACGAACTCGGCGGTGCCGACGTAGCGCGCCTGGTAGCCGAGCAGCTCGCCGGTGTCGAGGTCCAGCAGCGGGGTCGGCTCGCGGAACAGCCTGAAGCCCGAGGTCGGCTGCAGGTCGCCGACCACGTAGGCCAGCTGCCCGGGCACGATGCTGACCTGCTCCTCCTGCGCGGCCACCACCCGCGGGGCGGCGGCCAGCTCGTCGCTGCTGTAGATCACCGCCTCGTTCAGGAACGGCGCGATCAGGTGCGGCGGCAGCGAGCTGATCGCGCTGCCGCCCAGCGCGCTGCTGCGCACCCGCGGCGACAGCCGCACCGTGCCGTCGGCACCGACCGCCCCGCGCTGCCCGACCCGCAGCCGCGCGCGGTCGCCGCTCTTCTCGAGCACCAGCACCTGGCCCGGGAAGATCAGGTGCGGGTTGCGCACCTGGTCGAGGTTCATGCCCCACAGCTCGGGCCAGCGCCACGG
>CAZKCJ010000207.1:0-5627 GCA_964550885.1 uncultured Rubrivivax sp.
GCTTGCCGGGCAGGCCCATGCCGTCGAGCACGCCCTTGCGCCGCGTCATCTCGCGCGCCCGGCGCGCGGCCTCGCGCGCGCGCGCCGCCTCGACGATCTTGCCGCAGATGATCTTCGCGTCGGCCGGGTTCTCGAGCAGGTAGTCGGCCAGCGCCTTGCCGACCACGTCCTCGACCGGCGCGCGCACCTCGGAGCTGACCAGCTTGTCCTTGGTCTGGCTGCTGAACTTGGGCTCCGGCGCCTTGACGCTGAGCACGCAGCACAGGCCTTCGCGCATGTCGTCGCCGCTGATCTCGACCTTGGCCTTCTTCGCGAGCTCGTTGTCGTCGATGTACTTGTTGATCACCCGCGTCATCGCCGCGCGCAGGCCCGTGAGGTGGGTGCCGCCGTCGCGCTGCGGGATATTGTTGGTGAAGCACAGCACGTTCTCGGCGTAGCCGTCGTTCCACTGCATCGCGACCTCGGTCGTGATCAGCGTGCCCTGCTCGCTCGGCCGCTCGCCGAGCGCGTGAAACACGGTCGGGTGCAGCACCTTCTTGCCCTGGTTGATGAACTGCACGAAGCCCTTGACGCCGCCGGCGAACGCGAAGTCGTCCTGGCGTCGGCTGCGCTCGTCGACCAGACGGATGCGCACGCCGTTGTTCAGGAAGCTGAGCTCGCGCAGCCGCTTGGCGAGCACCTCGTAGTGGAAGTCGATGTTCGCGAAGATCTCCAGGTCGGGCAGGAAGTGCACTTCGGTGCCGCGCTTCTCGGTCGCGCCGAGGATGCGCATCGGGCTGGTCTCGACTGGCCCTTCCGGGGTGTCGCGCAGCTCGATCACGCGGTCCTGCGGCACGCCCTGGCGGAACTCCAGGAAGTGCACCTGGCCGTCGCGGCGCACCGTCAGCCGCAGCCACTTGCTCAGCCCGTTGACGCAGGACACGCCGACGCCGTGCAGCCCGCCCGAGACCTTGTAGCTGTTCTGGTTGAACTTGCCGCCGGCGTGCAGCTCGGTCAGCGCGATCTCGGCGGCCGATCGCTTCGGCTCGTGGCGGTCGTCCAGCTTCACGCCGGTGGGGATGCCGCGACCGTTGTCGACCACCGAGATCGAGTTGTCGGTGTGGATCGTGACGACGATGTCGTCGCAGTGCCCGGCCAGCGCCTCGTCAATCGAGTTGTCGACCACCTCGAACACCAGGTGGTGCAGCCCGGTGCCGTCGCTGGTGTCGCCGATGTACATGCCCGGGCGCTTGCGCACTGCCTCCAGGCCTTCCAGGATCTGGATGCTGCCTTCGCCGTAGGCGTCCGGCTTGGGGTCGGGGCTGTGCGCTTCGCTCATGTCTCAAAGGCCGCGACAGCGGCCACTTCGTCGATCTGACCGGGAGCCCCCGCCTGGGCGGGGGGCAGGGGGTGCGCAAGGTTCGGCATCCTGATGCCGATGCGCGTCTTTCAGATGCGCATCGGCATCACCACGTACTTGAAGCCGCCTTCGTCGGGCACCGTCAGCAGCGCGCTCGCCGCCGAGTCCTGCAGCTCGACGCGCACCATCTCGGCGCCGCAGTTGGCCAGCATGTCGGTCAGGTAGCCGACGTTGAAGCCGATCTCGACCAGCTCGCCGTCGTAGTCGACCTCGAGCTCCTCCTTGGCCTCTTCCTGCTCGGTGTTGCTCGCGGCGATGCGCAGCACGCCCGGCTCCAGCGTCAGGCGCACGCCTTTGAACTTGTCGCTGGTCAGGATCGCCGCGCGCTGCAGCGCCGCCAGCAGCGGCGCGCGGCCCAGCACCACCGTGTTCTTGTGCCCCTTGGGCACCACGCGGTTGAAGTCCGGGAACTTGCCCTCGACCAGCTTGGTCACGAACTGCATGCCGCTGAACTCGAAGCGCGCCTGGTTGCCGGCGAAGCGCAGCTGGATCGGCGTGTCCTCGTCGCGCAGCAGTCGCTGCAGCTCGAGCACCGTCTTGCGCGGCAGGATCATCTCCTGCTTCGGGATCTCGGTGTCCAGCCTGGCCTGCGCCAGCGCGAGGCGGTGGCCGTCGGTCGCGACCAGCGTCAGCTGCCGGCCGTCGACCAGGAACAGGATGCCGTTCAGGTAGTAGCGGATGTCGTGCACCGCCATCGCGAAGTGCACCTGGTTCACCAGCTGGCGCAGCAGCTTCTGCGGCAGCTCGAAGCTCGGGCCGAAGTCCACCGCCTCGTTGACCAGCGGGAAGTCCTCGGCCGGCAGCGTCTGCAGCGTGAAGCGGCTGCGTCCCGCCTGCAGCGTGAGCTTGCTCTGGTCGGCGCTCAGGGTAACGGTCTGGTCGGCCGGCAGCGCGCGCAGGATGTCGATCAGCTTGCGCGCGCCGACGGTGGTCGCGAAGTCGCCGTCGTCGCCGCCCAGCGTCTGGCTGGTGCGCACCTGGATCTCGAGGTCGCTGGTGGTGAACTCGATCTGGTCACCGCTCTTGCGCAGCAGCACGTTGGCCAGGATCGGCAGCGCCTGCCGGCGCTCGACGATGCCGGCCACGGCCTGGAGTGCGCCAAGGATCGGTTCCTGTGCTGCCTTCAGGACGATCATGTCTTCCTCTGTTTCTCTTGGTATTGGTGGTAGGTCGCCAGCCGGCGTGTGGAGAACTCTATTTTCGCCTGTCCGATCAAGGCCTTAGGAACCGGTGAAGGCTGTGGGCCGGCGCTGCGGCGGCTGGGGTCGAAGCGACCACAAGTCCGGCCCGGGCGCGCCGGCGGTGCACAAGTCGGCAGTTGTCGGATCGTTGTCCCCAGCCTTGTCCTGCGGCGCGACGGGCAACGCACGGCGCGGCGACTCAGCCCTTGAGCGTCTGCTCGAGCACGTGCAGCTGCTGGTTCAGTTCGCCGCTCTTGCCGCGCTCGGCGGCGATCTTGCGCACCGCGTGCAGCACCGTGGTGTGGTCACGGCCGCCGAACAGCTCGCCGATCTCGGGCAGGCTCTTTTGCGTCAGCTCCTTGGCCAGGTACATCGCGATCTGCCGCGGGCGCGCGATCGAGGCTGGGCGCTTCTTGCTGTACATATCGGCGACCTTGATCTTGTAGAAGTCGGCCACCGTCTTCTGGATGTTCTCCACGCCGATCTGCCGGTTCTGGATCGACAGCAGGTCCTTCAGCGCCTCGCGCGCGAGGCCGATGCTGATCTCCTTCTGGGTGAAGCGGCTGTAGGCCAGCACCTTGCGCAGCGCGCCCTCGAGCTCGCGCACGTTGGCGCGCACGTTCTTGGCGACGAAGAAAGCCACGTCCTCGGGCATCGTCAGGCCGTCGGCCTCGGCCTTGCGGATCAGGATCGCCACGCGCATCTCCAGCTCGGGTGGCTCGATCGCCACCGCGAGCCCGGCGTCGAAGCGGCTGGTCAGCCGTTGGTCGATGTCGACCAGCCCCTTCGGGTAGATGTCGCTGGTCATGATGATGTGTGCGCGCTTGGCCAGCAGCGCCTCGAAGGCGTTGAAGAACTCCTCCTGGGTGCGCTCCTTGCCGGCGAAGAACTGCACGTCGTCGATCAGCAGCAGGTCCAGCTGGTGGTACTTGGCCTTCAGCTCGTCGAAGGTCTTGCGCTGGTAGTTCTTGACGACGTCGCTGACGAACTGCTCGGCGTGCAGGTACTGCACGCGCGCGTCGGGCCGGTCGCGCAGCAGCGCGTTGCCCACCGAGTGCACCAGGTGGGTCTTGCCGAGGCCGACGCCGCCGTAGATGAACAGCGGGTTGTACATGTGCCCCGGCGCGCCGGCCACGTGCAGCGCCGCGGTGCGCGCCATCTGGTTGGCCCGCCCGGGAACGAAGGTGTCGAAGGTCAGCGCCGGGTTCAAGCGGTGGCGGCTGGCCGGCGGCGGCGGGGCCGACGGCGCCGCAGCGGCCGGCAGCACGGTGGCCGTCGCCGCATCGGCGCGCACCGCGGCTGCACGGGTCGCGGGCTCGCGCGGTGCGAGCGCCAGCTCCAGGCGCACCGGCTGCTCGGCCAGCTCGCTGAGCACGCTTTCGATCAGGCTCGCGTACTGCGCGCGGATCCAGTCGAGCTTGAAGCGGTTCGGAATCCGCAGGCTCGCCACCGCGGCGTCGCCGCCGGTGTCGAAATCGGCCGGCGGCAGGCTGCGGATCCAGGTGTTGTACTGCTGCTCCGGCAGCTGCTCGGCCAGGCGCCGACACGCGCGCTGCCAGAGGTCGACGTTCATTGTGGAGAACTCTGCTTTCAAGGGCCGTGATTGTAGGGGCCGCAACGGCCCGCGCCGCCGGTTATCCACAGTTGCGGGCCCCACGTCAACCCGCCCGCAGAGCACCGCGCGTCGGTCCAAGTGTTTGACCGCAAAGGGCGTTTTTGCTGTAATCCGCAGCTTTCGCGCGGGCGCAGCGGGGCCGTGTCGAGTGCTTCCGTGTGTCGCCGGGCCAACGCCGGCACGGCCGGCAGGCGCGGATCGCCGGGCGGCCCGCAGGCTGCGGCTGCGGCTGGCCTCGCAACGGCAACCGCGGCTGATGCCGCCAGCGGCTGAGCCGGCGACAGTCGCAGCCGCCGGCCCTGGCTCGGTCGGCAGCCTCGCGGCGGTCGGTTGCAGTCCGCGCCAGGCGCGCGCTGCCTGGCCACGCCGCCGCCCCGACCACCCCACCCTAGCCCCTACTCCACCCGATCGACGCGCCGCGCGCAGCCGAGCTTGCCTCCAACCAGGACGAACCATGAAACGCACCTACCAACCCTCCAAGGTCCGCCGGGCCCGCACTCACGGCTTCCTGGTGCGGATGAAGACGCGCGCCGGCCGCGCGATCATCAACGCCCGCCGCGCGAAGGGCCGCAAGCGTCTGGCGCTGCGCTAGGCCGCGGCTGCGGCTGCGGTCGGCGCATGTTCCGCCGCCTGTTGCAGCGCAGCGACTTCGAACGACTGCTCGCCGTGCCTGCGCGATTCCGAAGCGCTCACTTCGCGTTGCACCACTTGCCGGCGCGGCCGCAGGTTGCCGATCGCCGCGCAGCCGCGATTGCGACCGAGCTGTTGTCCACAGGCTTGTCCAAAGATCGGAACCAGGATGTGGACAACTTGCCGGACGCGGTCTGGGTCGGGGTCGTCGTGCCCAAACGGCACGCGCCGCGCGCGGTGACCCGCAACCTGCTGCGCCGCCAGGTCTGGGCGGCTGCCGGCCGCAGCGCGCCGCGGCTGCCGCGCGGGATGTGGCTGGTCAGGCTGCAACGACCGTTCCCGACGGCTGGGGCAACTCCCGCCTATCCGTCGGCAGCGTCGACCGCGCTGCGCCGCGCGGCGGCGGCCGAGCTCGACCAACTGCTGCGGCGGGCCGGATCGTGACCGCTGCGACCCCGGCCGGCGCGGCTGCCGCGACTGCAGCATCCGCGAAGGGCTCGCTGCTGCAGCGCGCGCTGATCCTGCTGGTGCGCGGCTACCGGCTGCTGTTCAAGCCCTGGCTGGGCAACGCCTGCCGCTTCGAGCCGACCTGCTCGGCCTACGCGCTGGAGGCGCTGCAGCGCCACGGCGCGATCGTCGGTGCGAGCCTGAGCGCCGGCCGCTTGCTGCGCTGCCACCCTTGGTGCGCCGGCGGCTGCGACCCGGTGCCGGCGCAGCCGCCACGCCTGTTCACCCGTTTCGGCCTGCATCACGCCGACCCGACCGTCGAGGATCCCGAGCACCCATGCCCGATATGCGCCGC
>CAZKCJ010000208.1:0-495 GCA_964550885.1 uncultured Rubrivivax sp.
GCCGCCGCCGGGGCTGCGCGCCGCCGCCTACCGCGACCTGATCGTCGCGGTGCGCGACGGCCACGAGGTGCGGCTCGCGCAGGTCGCGCGGGTGCTCGACGGCGTGCAGGACACCCGCAGCCGCGGCATGTTCAACGGCGAGCCGGCGATCGTCGTCAACCTCACCCAGCAGCCGGGCGCGAACCTGATCGCCACCGCCGACGCGGTCCACGCGCTGCTGCCGCAGCTGCGCGCGCAGCTGCCGCCGGACATCGAGCTGCAGGTGGCGATCGACCGCACCGGCACGATCCGCGCGTCGGTGCGCGAGGTCGAGCTCACGCTGCTGATCGCGGTGCTGCTGGTGGTGGTCGTCGTCGGCGCGTTCCTGCGCACGCTGCGCGCGGCGCTGATCCCGGCGGTGGCCACGGTGGTGTCGCTGCTGGGCACGCTGGCGCTGATGGTCGCGCTGGGCTTCTCGCTGAACAACCTGACGCTGATGGCGCTGACGGTGGCCAC
>CAZKCJ010000208.1:505-5307 GCA_964550885.1 uncultured Rubrivivax sp.
ACCGGCTTCGTCGTCGACGACGCGATCGTCGTGCTCGAGAACATCGCACGCCACCTGGAGCAGGGCGGCTCGCGCCGGCGCGCCGCGCTCGACGGCGCGCGCGAGGTCGGTTTCACGGTGCTGACGATCAGCGTGTCGCTGGTCGCGGTGTTCATCCCGCTGCTGTTCCTCGGCGACCAGATCGGCCGGCTGTTCCGCGAGTTCGCGGTGACGCTGTCGGGCGCGGTGCTGATCTCGCTGCTGGTGTCGCTGACCACGACGCCGATGCTGTGCGCGCTGCTGCTGCCGCGCGGGCGCGCGCGCGCGGCGCCGCCGCGGCGCAGCCTGGCCGGACGGCTGCGCGCCTGGCTGGCGCCGCGGCTGCGCGCCGCCGGCTCGCGGGTGCTGGCGGCCTATGCGCGCGCGCTCGACTGGGCGCTGGCCTCACCGGGGCTGGTGGTGGCGGTGCTGCTCGCGGTGATCGGGCTGAACGGCTACCTGTTCGTCAACATCCCGAAGGGCTTCTTCCCCGAGCAGGACAACGGCCAGCTGTTCGGCGGCCTGCGCGCCGACCAGAGCATCTCGTCGGCGGCGATGGCCGACAAGCTGCAGCAGGCGGTCGACATCCTGCGCGCCGACCCGGCGATGGCCACGGTGGTTGCGTTCACCGGCGGCAGCTCGGGCGGCTTCCTGTCGGCGGCGCTGAAGCCGGCGGCCGAGCGCCCCCCGGGCGAGCGCACCCGCACCGTGATCGACCGGCTGCGCCCGCAGCTGGCGGCGATCACCGGGCTGCGCGTCTTTCTCACGCCGGCGCAGGAGCTGCGCGCGAGCGGGCGCAGCAGCAACTCCAGCTACCAGTACACGCTCAAGGCCGACAACCAGGCCGACCTGGCCGCGTGGGCGCGCAAGCTGTCGGCGCGGCTGAAGCAGGACCAGCGGCTGGTCGACATCGACGACGACCTGAGCGAGAACGGCGTCGAGGTCTACGTCGACGTCGACCGCGACCGCGCGGCGAGCCTCGGGGTGTCGATGGCCAGCGTCGACGCCGCGCTGTACAACGCCTTCGGCCAGCGCCAGGTGGCGACGATGTACAGCGAGCTGAACCAGTACACGGTGGTGATGGAGTGGACGCCGGCGCTGACGCGCTCGCCGCTGGCGCTGCGCGACCTGTACGTGCCGGCCGCCGGCAGCGGCGCGGCGGCGGGCGCGGGCGCGACTGCGATCGGCGCGGCGAACAGGCCGGCAGCGGCGGCGGCGAGCGCCGGCTCGAAGACCGTGGCTGGCGCCGCCGCGAACGGCAGCGCGACACCGGCCGCGGCTGCGCGCGCCGACTCGGCCAACCCCGGGCTGCGCAACGCGTCGACCGGCCGGCCGATCGCGACCACGCCCGAGCGGATGGTGCCGCTGTCGGCCTTCGCGACGGTGCACGAGCGCGCGGTGCCGGCGGCGGTGTTCCACGACGGCGGCGAGCTCGCGAGCACCCTGTCCTTCGGGCTGGCCGACGGCGTGTCGATCGAGCAGGGCCGGCGCGCGGTGCTCGACGCGGTCGACGCGATCGGCATGCCCGACAACGTGCGCGGCAGCTTTGCCGGCGCGGCCGCGCAGGCGCAGAAGCTGCAGTCGCAGCAGGGGCTGCTGATCCTGGCGGCGATCGTCGTGATCTACCTGGTGCTGGGCATGCTGTACGAGAGCCTGATCCACCCGGTCACGGTGCTGACCACGCTGCCCAGCGCCGGCTTCGGCGCGGTGCTGGCGCTGCTCGCGCTGCGCATGGAGTTCTCGATCATGGCGCTGATCGGCGTGTTCCTGCTGATCGGCATCGTCAAGAAGAACGCGATCCTGATCATCGACTTCGCGCTCGCCGCCGAGCGCGCGCGCGGGCTGAGCGCGGTGCAGGCGGTGCGCGAAGCCTGTCTGCTGCGCTTGCGGCCGATCCTGATGACCACGCTGGCCGCGGGCCTGGGTGCGCTGCCGCTGGCGATCGGCTTCGGCGAGGGCGCGGAGCTGCGCCAGCCGCTGGGCGTGGCGATCGTCGGCGGGCTGGTCGCGAGCCAGCTGCTGACGCTGCTGACCACGCCGGTGGTCTACGTGCTGCTCGACCGCTGGCAGCGTGGCCGCGTGCGCCCGGTGCGGCTGGCGCCGACGGCGGCCTGATCGCGCCGGCTGCGCTGCCCGGTGGTCGAAGAACCGTGCGGCGCAGCGGCGGCCTGCGCCAGGCGCGGCGATCGGCCCGGATCCGGGCTGCGACGGCCGCAGTCAGCGCAGCGGCTGCCGCCGCGTCAGCCGGATCATCAGCCGCAGGTACTCGAGGCGGGCGTGCAGCTGCAGCATCTGCGCGCGCAGCAGCAGCAGCGCGCGCCGCCGCTCTTCGAGCTCGGCGACCAGCGGGCTGCGCGTATCGGGCTTGGGGAGGTTCATGGCGCCTGCTCCGCGGTCGGTCGTCGGGTGAGCAATCGTCCCGGCTGGTCGCAGCCGGGTCAATCCCGCAAGTCGGTGGGCAGCCGCGGGTGTATGCCGCGCCGCCTGAAACCGCGCCCTTTCGGCGCGGTGCTGCCGCCGACTGCGCCAACCGCTCAGCGCGCGAGCTCAGTGCGCAAGGATCGCCAGCTGCGAGCCGCGGTAGCGGGGCTGCCGGTAGTCGATGCGGGCGCCCGCCGGCAGCTCGTCGGCCCGCTTGTAGACGATGATCAGCCGGCCGTCGGGATGCGCGGCGAGCCACGCATCCGCCTGCTCGCGCTCGATCTGCTGCAGCGGCCGGCGCAGCCGGCCGGCCAGCTGCCACTGGCCGTGGTAGTCGCCGACGATCGCCACCGGCCGGCCTTCGGCCTCGTAGCGCGCCAGCTGCGCGGCGGTAGCGCTCACGTCCAGCGGTGCGCGCAGCAGCCAGTCGGCCGCGCCCAGGCCAACCGCGTAGGCCAGCAGCACCGCGGTCGCCAGCGCGCGCACGTCGGCGCGGGGGCTGCGGCTCGGCTGGCGCAGCAGCACGCCGCCGATCGCGGCCAGCGCCACACCGGCAGCGACCAGCACGAGGCGGTCGTCGGCGCCGGCGCGCAGCGCGGCGACCGCCGCCAGCGCGAGGCCGCCGGCAAGCAGGATCGCGGCCGGCAGCCGCAGGTCGGCGCGCCGGCCGGACGTGGCGTCGAGCGCGCGCGCCGCCAGCAGCGCGAAGGGCGCGAACTGCGGCAGCAGGTAGTGCCAGCGCTTGCCGCTGATCAGCGTGAACGCGAGCAGGCCAACCAGCAGCACCAGCAGGGTCAGCCGCACGCCCGGCTCCTGGGCCAGGCCGCTGCCGCGCGCGCGCCACAGGCTGCGCCACAGCCGCGGCCAGGTCAGCCACGGCAGCAGCATCAGCGGCAGCCAGGCCAGATAGAACCACCAGGGCGCGCGGTGCGCGAAGCTGCTGGTCATCCGCCCGGCGGTCTGGCCCCAGAAGATCGCCTGCCGGTACTCGGGCCCGCCGGCGACTGCCGCCGGCACCGCCCAGGCCAGGATCAGTGCGGCGCCGCCGAGCACCGCAGCGCCGACGCCGAGGTACCAGCGCGGCCACGAGCGTGACGCATCGCGTTGCGCCCACCAGGGCGCGGCCAGCGCCGCCGGCAGCAGGTGCAGCAGCGCCACCGGCCCCTTCGCGTACAGCGCGCCGCCCAGGCCGAGCGCGAGCAGCGTGAAGCCGCGCGCGCCGCGGCCCTGCGCGGCTTCGACCAGCCCGAGCAGGCCGAGCGCGACGAAGCAGGCGAGCATCGCGTCGAACATCAGTGCCGTCGCGAAGTACGCGAACAGCAGGCTGGACAGCAGCAGGAAGGGTGCGGTCGCGGCGATCGCCGGGCGCTGCGGCCACAGCCGGCGCGCGAGCAACGCGGTCAGCGCCAGCGTGCCGGCGGCGAACAGCGGCGAGATCAGCCGCGGCCACCACTCGTTGACGCCGAACAGCGCCCAGCCGGCGTGGATCAGCCAGAACAGCAGCGGCGGCTTGTGGTGGTAGGGCAGGCCGTTGCGGTAGGGCACCAGGAAGTCGCCGCGCGCCCACATCTCCCAGGCGACGCCGGCGTAGCGGGTCTCGTCGATCGGCAGCAGCGGCCGCCCGAGCGCGACCGCGGTCAGCAGTGCGAGCAGCAACGCCAGCAGCAGCGCGTCGCGCCAGCTGCTGCGGTCGGCGAGGCCGGTGCCGCCGTCGCCACCCGGGCGCGTCATGGCGTTCGCGCCGGCGCGGCCGCTGGCAGCGCTGCACGCGCCCGCTGCGCCGGCGCGTGCGGTGCTCGCGGCCGCTGCGCTTGCGCCCGCCGCGGCCGCTGATCGGGCTGCCCGCGGCGGGCTGCGCGCGCGGCCGTGCTGGCGGCCACCCGTGGCCGGGCCGGCTCAGCCATCGTGCGGATCGGGCGGGGCCAGGCGCTGCGCCGCCTGCCGCTCGCGACGGATCAGCCACAGGTTGCGCAGGTACACGAACAGGCCGAAGCCCTGGCCGAGCATGAACACCGGATCCTCGCGGTAGGTCGCGTACAGGAACAGCGTCAGCCCGCCGCCCAGCGACAGGTACCAGAACAGCACCGGCACCACGCTCTTGCGCTGGCGCTCGCTCGCCAGCCACTGCACCAGGAAGCGCGCCGAGAACAGCGCCTGCCCGGCGAAGCCGAAGCCCAGCACCAGCCACTCGGGCAGGGTCAGCACGTGCACGTTCATGGTTCGATCCGTGGGTGGGTCATGCGCCGCTGCAGCCACATCACGCCGAACAGGTCGACGATGCCGACCCACAGCCGGTTGTGCACGCCGTACTTGGAGCGGCCGCGCGTGCGCGCGCGATGGTGCACCGGCACCGACACCACCTG
>CAZKCJ010000208.1:5317-5609 GCA_964550885.1 uncultured Rubrivivax sp.
TCGAAGAACGGCAGCTCGAGGAAGCGCGCGCGTGCGAACACCTTCAGCCCGCAGCCGGTGTCGGGCGTGCGGTCGCCCAGCAGCCGGCCGCGCACGCCGTTGGCCACCCGCGACGACAGCTTGCGCAGCGCGCTGTCGTGGCGGTCGCGGCGCCAGCCGGCGACCAGCTCCAGCCCCGGCGCGCGCTGCCCGGGGCTGAGCGCCTGCAGCAGCGCCGGCAGGTCGGCCGGGTCGTTCTGGCAGTCGCCGTCCAGCGTCGCGATCCACGGGTGGCGCGCGGCGCGCACCCCGG
>CAZKCJ010000209.1:0-150 GCA_964550885.1 uncultured Rubrivivax sp.
CAGCAGCTCCATGATCTCGCGGCTGCGCTGCGTGTCGAGGTTGCCGGTGGGCTCGTCGGCGAGCAGCACCGTCGGCCGGGTGACGATCGCGCGCGCGATCGCCACGCGCTGCTGCTGGCCGCCCGACAGCTCGCCCGGCGTGTGGTGCTC
>CAZKCJ010000209.1:160-3791 GCA_964550885.1 uncultured Rubrivivax sp.
TGGCGGCGGGCGGTCGGCTCGCCGCGGTACAGCAGCGGCAGCTCGACGTTCTCGAGCGCGCTGGTGCGCGCCAGCAGGTTGAAACCCTGGAACACAAAGCCCAGGTGGCGCCGGCGCAGCCGCGCGCGCTGGTCGCGCGTCAGCCGCTCCACGTGCACGCCGCGGAACAGGTACTCGCCCGCCGTCGGCATGTCCAGGCAGCCGATCAGGTTCATCACCGTCGACTTGCCCGAGCCGCTCGGCCCCATGACCGCGACGAACTCGCCGGCTTCGATGTCGAGATCGACGCCATCGAGCGCACGCACCAGCGCCTGGCCCTGGCCGTAGTGGCGGGTCACACCGCGCAGCCGGATCAGCGGCAGCGGGGCGGCGCTCATTGGACTGCCCTCCACGCTGCGCGTTGCGGGACGAGCGCTTGGGAGCGGCCCGGCGCGCTCATCGGGCGGCCCCGTGCGCGGCTGCCCCGCAGGTTGCGGTCATGACGCCCGCACCGTCTCGTCGACGATCACCGCGTCGCCTTCGCGCAGGCCGCCGCCGCTGACTTCGGTGCGGCGGCCGTCGCTCAGCCCCGCGGTCACCGGCACCGCCACCGGCGCGCCGTCGCGCAGCACCCAGACCTGGCGCTGCTCACCCGGCGCCGCGCTGACGCCGGCCCGCTTGGCCGGGCCGCGCGGCGGCCCCGGCATCAGCTTGCCCACCAGGCCGCCGTCGGGCGACGCCGCGCGCGGCTCGGCCGGCGTGAAGCGCAGCGCCGGATTGGGCACGAGCAGCACGCCTTCGCGCCGCGCCGCGGCGATGTTGGCAGTGGCCGTCATGCCGGGGCGCAGCAGCAGCTCGCTGTTGTCCACGCTCAGGTCGGCAACGTAGGTGACCACGTTCTCCTTGGTCGTCGAGCCGTAGCCGACGCGCTGGATCGTCGCCGGGAAGCTGCGGTTCGGCCAGGCGGCGACGGTGAAGCTCGCCTGCTGGCCCTGCTGCACCCGGCCGACGTCGGCTTCGTCGACGTTGACCTGCAGCTTCATCCGCTTCAGGTCGGCGGCGATGCTGAACAGCGTCACTGCCTGCAGCGAAGCCGCGACCGCGTTGCCCGGGTCGACCGATCGCGCCAGCACCACGCCGTCGATCGGCGAGCGGATCGACGCCTTGGCAAGGTTGGTTTCGTCCACGCGCAGCGCGGCGCGCGCGTCGGTCACCTTGGCGCGCGCCGCGGCCTCGTCGGCGGCCGCGCGCTCGGCGTTGGCGCGCGCGCTGTCGAACTCGGTGGCCGACGGCACCCGCCCGCCCGACAGCCGCGACACCTCGTCCATGCGCGCCAGGTTGGCGCGCGCCTCCTTCAGCGTGGCCGCGGCCTGCGCCACCTGCGCCTCGGCGGAGGCCAGCGTCGCGCGCGAGCGCGCCATCTGGTCGCGCAGCTTCGTGGTGTCGAGCTCGACCAGCACCTGGCCCTTCTCCACTCGGTCGTTGATGTCCACCAGCACCTTGGCCACCGTGCCCGACAGCTCGCTGCCGATGTTGACCGTCAGCGTCGGCGCCAGCGTGCCGTTGGCCACCACCTTGAGCTCGAGCGTGCCGCGCTGCACCGCCTCGGTGCGGAACTGGCGCTGCTGCGCGGTGTCGGCGCGCCGGCCGAGCGCGAAGGCCACCGCGGCGGCCGCGGCCAGCAGCAGCAGCGCGGCGATCCAGGTGGCGCGCCGCCGCCACCAGGGGCGCGACGCGTCGTCGCCCAGCAACGCGTCGAGGCCGGCGGCGGCGGCGGAATCGGGTCGGGTCATGGCTGGGCAGCGGGTGCGGCGGCCGGGGTTTCGGCGGACCAGCCGCCGCCCAGCGCCTTGTAGAGCTGGATCATCGCGATCGTGGTGTCGGCCCGGGTCGAGGCCTGGCTGTCTTCGAGCGTGCGCACGCTGCGCTCGGTGTCGAGCACGGTCTGGAAGTCGACCAGGCCCGAGCGGTAGCGAAAGCTCGCCAGCAGCGCCGCATTGCGCGCCGCCTGCACCGCCTGCGCCAGCGCCTCGCCGCGCGCGCGCCCGTTGGCGAGCGCGGCGCGCGCGTTCTCGACGTCGCGCAGCGCCCCCGCCAGCGCGGCTTCGTAGGCGGCCAGCGCCTGCTCCTGCTGCGCGGTCTGGATCACCACCTGCTGGCGCAGCCGCCCGGCGTCGAAGATCGGCGCGGCCAGGCTGCCGGCGACAAAGCGGGTCGCCGCGCCGCTGCCGCTCAACGCCGACAGTGCCGCGCCCTGCAGGCCGAGCGTGCCGGCCAGGCTGAACGACGGGTAGCGCGCCGCCTCGGCCACGCCGATGCGCGCGGTGGCCGCAGCCAGCGCGCGCTCGGCCGCGACGATGTCGGGGCGGCGGCGCAGCAGATCGGCCGGCACGCCCAGCAGCGGCTCGGCGCCGATGCCGGGGATCGCTGCTTCGGGTGCTGCCGCGAAGCGCGCCGCAGTGGCCTGCGGCGCCTCGTTCAGCAGCACCGCGAGCGCGTTGCGCGTCTGCACGGCGGCGTCCTGCAGCAGCGGCTCCTGCGCGCGCGTCTGCTCGAGGTTGGCGCGTGCCTGCTCGACGTCGAGCGAGCCCACCAGCCCGGCCTGCGCGCGCCATTCGGTCAGCTGCAGCGTCTGCGCCTGGTTGTCGAGGTTGGCGCGGGTGATCACGAGGCGCTGCCGGTAGCCGCGCAGCAGCACGTAGTTGCGCGCCACCTCGGCCACCAGCGAGACCTGGGTCGCGGCCAGCGTCGCGGCGCTCGACCCGGCGTCGGCATCGGCGGCCTCCACGCCGCGCCGCAGCCCGCCGAACAGGTCGATCTCCCAGCCGGCGTCGAAGCCCAGGCCGTAGCTCGAGGTCGGGCTGCGGCCGCCGTCGGTCGAGCGGCTGGCCGAGCCGTAGACGCCCAGCGTCGGCCACAGCGCCGCTTCGGCCTGCGCGGTCGCGGCGCGCGCCGGGCGCAGCCTCGCGCCGGCGATGCGCAGGTCGGTGTTGGCGGCGAGCGCGCGCTCGATCAGCTGGTCGAGCAGCTTGTCGTCGAAGCGGCGCCACCATGCGGGGTCGGGCACAGGTGCCGGCGCTGCCTCGGAAGCCGGCGACGCCGCGGCCGCCGCCCAGGCGGCAGGCAGTTCAACGCGCGACTCCAGGTAGTCGGGTCCCACTGCGCAACCCGCGAGCAGCAGCGCGAGCACGCCGAACGGAATCGAGAGGAAGGCCCGCATCGGTGGGATTGTGCAGGGCGCATGTTGCTGGTTCGTTGCGCCGCCCGCAGGCCGCGGCCAGCCCCGGCAGCGCCCGGGGCCGACTAACCCCGCGTTGCGTGTCGACTTTAAGATGCATATATTGCGCATCTTTAAAGAGATCGGCCGCCGGGCAACCGGTGCACCGCGACGCCGCACCAACGGGTGGTGCGGCGTCGGCCGATCGCCGCAGCGGAGGATGCGATGGCTGCGCAACGCGCGATCCGGATCGTGGTGGCGATCCTTGCCAGCGTGCTGAGCATGGCGCTGTCCTGGCCGTACTGGCGCGACTTCGAGTACTGGCCCGAGTCGCGCGGCATGTGGGCGCTGTACTTCGCCGTCGGCTTCGTGCTCGCGGTCTACGTGTTCTACGTGTTCTTCGACTGCGTCGCGACCTTGTTCGTGCACGACGCG
>CAZKCJ010000209.1:3801-5596 GCA_964550885.1 uncultured Rubrivivax sp.
CCAAAGCAGCAGGACAGCAACGCGAGCCCACCTGCGCCCGATGCGCGATCAGCTGCGCCGCCGGCGAACCCTGCGTCGAGCCGCGCAAGCGCCGCCGCGCGCTCGCGGTGCTCGGGCTGATGGGCGTGATCTTCCTGGCGCTGTCGGCGGTGTCGTTCCTCGACTCGCGCGGGCAGGTGGTGCCGACCCAGGTGCACTACGCCGACTTCGACGCGGTCCAGGGCAAGCGCGTGTTCCAAGCCTACAACTGCATGGGCTGCCACACGATCGTCGGCAACGGCGCGTACTTCGGCCCCGACCTGACCAAGCTGTACGGCAAGGTCGGCCCGGCCTGGCTCGAGGCCTTCCTGCCGTCGGCCGGCGCCTGGCCCGCCAGCGGCGCGGTCAGGCTGCAGCTGCAGCAGCCGGCGGTGCGCGCCGACGCCGGCGTCGACTCGCTCGACGCCTACCTGGCCAAGTACCCGGGTGCGGCCGAGCGCATCGAGCGGCGCGGCGGGCACGCGACGCTGATGCCGAACCTGCCGCTCACGCGCGCCGAGATCGGCCAGCTGATCGCGTTCCTGAAGTACACGTCGGCGATGAACACCGAGGGCTGGCCGCCGACGCCGAAGGTCGACGGCCTCGCGTTCGCGCGGGCCGCGCGGCCCGCCGCGGCGCCGCCGGCATCGCCGGTCGCGCAGGGCGCGGCGCTGGCGCGCGACAACGGCTGCACCGCCTGCCACGCGCTGGACGCGAAGCAGCTGGTCGGCCCGGGCTGGGGCGGGCTGTACGACGCGCAGGTGCCGCTGGCCGACGGCAGCAAGGTCAAGGCCGACGACGCGTATCTCGCCGAGTCGATCACCAACCCCGACGCGAAGGTCGTCGAGGGCTTCGCGCCGGGGGCGATGCCGTCCTTCGCCGGGGTGCTCGACGCCGAGCAGGTGGCGGCGATCGTCGCCTACATCCGCAGCCTCGGGGGGAGATGAGCGATGTTCAGGATCGAGTACCAGACCCAGCGCCTGAGCCTGCGCTTCTTCCTGGTGATGCTGGTGCTGTTCGTGTTCCAGACCGGCTTCGGCCTGCTGCTGGCCGCGCAGCACCTGGACCCGACGCTGCTGGCCGGCACGCTGAACTTCAACGTGGTGCGCGCCGAGCACACCAACCTCGGCATCCTGTGGGTGCTGTGCGGCTTCATCGCGACGATCCTGTTCGTCGGGCCGCTGCTGTCGCGGCGCGAGCTGGCCTCGCCCTGGCTGATCAAGCTGCTGTTCTACGTGCTGCTGGCGGTGATCGCGTGGAACGTGGCCACCCAGTACCTGGCGCAGCAGGGGGTGGCCGGCTGGTGGCAGGGGCAGCCGCTGCTGCAGGAGGGGCTGGAGTACATCGAGGCCGGGCGCATCGCCGACGTGCTGATCTTCATCGGCTTCGCGATTCTGTGCTGGGTGGTGCTGCGCACCTTCCCGCCGCTGAAGCAATGGAACGAGATCCACTGGGGCCTGGGCCTGGGCCTGCTGGCGCTGACGCTGGTGTGGGTGTTCGGCATGTTCTTCGTCGGCCGGCTCGACCTGCAGGAGTACTTCCGCTGGTACGTGGTGCACTACTGGGTCGAGGGCGTGTGGGAGGTGATCCACATCGCGCTGGTCGGCTTCCTGCTGGTGCTGATGTTCAAGGCCGACATCAAGGCAGTCGGCTACGCGGTGTTCTGGGGGATCTCGCTGGTGTGGCTGTCGGGGCTGCTGGGCAACGCGCACCACTACTTCTGGATCGGCACGCCCGAGTTCTGGCAGTTCTGGGGCTCGCTGTTCAGCGCGCTCGA
>CAZKCJ010000210.1:0-5578 GCA_964550885.1 uncultured Rubrivivax sp.
CGCCGCGCCGCTGCCCGCGGCCGCGCCCGGCGCCGGCGCGCCGGACGAGCCGCTGACCGACAAGGAGCTGCGCGTGCTCACGCTGCTCGCCGACGGGCTGTCGAACCGGCAGATCGCCGAGGCGGTGTTCCTGGCCGAGGGCACGGTGAAGAACTACGTGAGCCGGATCATGGACAAGCTGCACGCGCGCAACCGCACCGAGCTCGCGCTGAAGGCGGCGACGCTGCGCGGCTGAACCCGGCATCCGGCGATCCCTGCGCGCGCCGCGCGCTGCGTCAGGCGACCAGCCGATTCAGCGGATGGGTCTCGACCGCGGTGCCGCCGGCGTCGCCGAGCAGCTTCGCGACGCGCGCGGTCTGCTCCTGGTGCGCGTGCACCGTGACCAGGAACTGACCGGCCTTGAGCGCTGCTTCGTAGCGCAGCACCGAGTCCCGCGGCAGGCCGGCGGTCGTCAGCGCAGCGACCAGCGCCGAGACGCCCCCGGCCAGCACTGCGCCCTCGAGACCGCCGACGATGATCGATGCCAGCGGCCCCAGCACCATGATCGAACCCACCGCAGGCACGAAGAAGAAGCCCGAGCCGAGCAGCATGCCGGCGAGCCCGCCCCAGAACGCGCCCAGCTTGCCGTAGAACTTCGCGCGGTTGCCGACGTTGAAGTAGCCCAGCGGCTGCTCGTCGCTGTGGTCGTTGCGGCCGATCACCGACACCGCCGCCAGCGGCACGTCGGCGGCGCCGAGCCGGCGCACCGCGCCGTCGGCGGCCTCGTGCGACCCGAACAGCGCGGTGACCACGTGGTCGCTGAAGGCGATCACGGCAGCGGGGTTGGTCTTCATCGCAGGCATGGTAGCCGGGGCGTGCGCTGCGCGGGGCGCGACTACTTCTTTGCGCCGGCGGCGGCCGGCGCGTGGCTGCCGGCTGCCGCCCGCGCCGCCTTCTCGGACGCGACGCTGTCCTGCATCACGTGCGCGTACGCCGACTTGCTCAGGTTGTCCTTGCAGTACTGCTCGAGCTCGGACTGGATCGTATCGGTGCCGGCGATGTCGAGCACCGCTTCGGGCCGGCCCTTGCTGCCGTGGCCGACCGCGTAGTAGATGAACTTCGGCCGGATGGTCTCGTCCATCGCCAGGAAGTCCGCGCAGGTGGTCTTGACGATCGTCTTGGCCGCGGGCGACGCGGCCGCCGGCGCAGTTGCCGCCTGCGCGACGGTCAGGCAGCCGCCGGCGAGTGCGAGCGCGATCGCGGGCAGGGTGTGCATGGTCTTCATGGCGATCCTCTTCGGGCATTGCGGGGAAAGACGGGGTCTGCGCCGCGGGCCCCCGCGATGCGCGCGGCCCAGCGGGCGGGCCTCACTGCATGAACCAGCCGTGGCTGACCACCAGCGACTGGCCGGTGAGCGCGTTGCTCGGCCACGCCGCGAAGGTCAGCGCCGCCTGCGCGACGTCGTCGACCGTGGTGAACTCGCCGTCGACCGTGTCCTTGAGCATCACGCTGCTGACCACCTCGGCCTCGCTGATGCCCAGCGCCTGCGCCTGCTCGGGGATCTGCTTGTCCACCAGCGGCGTGCGCACGAAGCCGGGGCAGATCACGTTGCTGCGGATGTTGTAGCGCGCGCCCTCCTTCGCGATCACCTTGGCCAGCCCTTCCAGGCCGTGCTTCGCGGTCACGTACGGCGCCTTCAGCTTCGACGCCTCCTTCGAGTGCACCGAGCCCATGAAGATCATGCTGCCGCCGCGCCCCGACGCGATCATCTGCCGCATCGCCGCGCGCGCGGTCAGGAAGCCGCCGTCCAGGTGCACCGCGAGCAGCTTCTTCCAGTCGGCGAACGCGAAGTCCTGCAGCGGCGTGACGATCTGAATGCCGGCGTTGCTGACCAGGATGTCGACCGCACCCAGCTGCCGCTGCACCTGCTCGAAGCCGCCGTCGACGGCCGCCTCGTCGGTCACGTTCATCGCCACCGCCAGCGTCTTCACGCCGCTGCGGGCGATCGCGGTCGCGGCGGCCTGCGCGTCGGCCAGCTTCAGGTCAGCGATGACGACGTTGGCGCCGGCGTCGGCGAAGACTTCGGCGATGCGCTTGCCCAGGCCGCTGGCCGCGCCGGTGACCAGCGCGGTCTTGCCCTTCAGCGAAAGCGTGGTGCCGGCGCGAACCGGATTCGGAGTGCTCATGATGGTTCCTCGTTGATCCTAGATCCGGCAGTTGGACGAGGGTCGTGCAGGCTGAAACCAAGCACTGGCGCGGGTTTCCGGCCGATTTCCGCAACTGCGGAGCAGTTCCAGAAGGATGACTCGGCTCCCGGCCGAAAGATGTTTTCCGACAGCACGTTGGCGCAATCTCGCCGCGTCAACTGCCGCTTCTAGGTTGATTGCTCGTCGATGACCGGCGCGCAGCGGCTGCGCTGCCCGGCCGCTGCCCTCGAGGGCGATGCGCCGGGCGCTACTTCGCCTGGCGGCGGTGGCCGGGCGCGTGGTCCAGCAGGTAGTCGTGCACGACCTCGCCCAGGCCCAGGGTCAGGTCGGTCGACAGGTGGACCGCGCCCACCACCTCGAGCACCGGCAGGCGCGCGACCGGCGCGAGCGCGTGGTCGAACAGCTGCAGCGCGGCCGGGCCCTGCCAGGCACCGTGGATGGTCACGTCCTCGCAGCGGTAGCGCACCAGCTCGATCACCCGCGGCGTGCAGTCCACGTGCGGCATGATCTTCAGCAGGTAGTTGTCGCCGGTGACCGCCGCCAGCGCGTCCTGCAGGTCGAAGGGCTGCGGCTTGTAGCTCATCGTGCCGGTGGCCACGCGGATGTCGCCGTAGTCGAGCGTGCCGACCAGCACGTCCTTGTCGACGCGCAGCGACGGGTTGGCTAGCTTCTTCGGGAAGCCCCAGATCTCGCGGCCGCCGGCGATCGGTGCGTCGTCGTTCAGGAACACGTTGTGCGAGTAGGTGCCGGGCTTGCCCTCGAAGCTGACCGGAATCACCTGACCGGACTCGCTGTAGTGGCCGAAGCCGGTGGAGTCGGGCATGCGGATGAACTCCATCTTCACGATGCCGCCGCCGGCCGGCTTCAGCGGCGCGGGCACCACCGCGGCGAGCAGCTGCGGATCGGTGCGGTAGCTGATCACCATGAACTCGCGATTGACGAAGCGGTATGGCCCGCGCGGGTAGCTGGGGTTGGTCAGGGGCATCGCCCAGGCTTGCTGGCGGACTTCGTCGATGTTCATGGTTTGGCTTCGGGTGGCAATGGTGGCAATGGTGGCAACGGATCGAAAGCGCAGGCGGTCGCGTGTGGCTGCGGCGTCACAGCAGCCAGTGGAAGTTCGCGTCCAGGCCCTTCGGGCCCACGTGCACGTTGCGGCTGAGCTGCTGTCCGCGGTAGCTGGCGGTGATCCGGTAGTCGCCGCTGGGCAGCTGCACGAAGGTCATCGGGCCGGCGTCGGTCAGGCGCAGCACCGCGCGGCCGCGGTGATCGAAGACCATCAGCCGCACGCCGGCGACGAACTCGTTGTTCGAGCGATCGGAGAAGCTGAGCCGCAGCGGCCAGTTCGGCGCGTCCTGGCGCATTCGCTGCGCCTGCAGCTTGCCGACGCCGCCGTTCAGGTAGACGGTGCCCGGCACCAGCTCGAACAGCGTCAGGTCCTCGCCGACTCCGGCCGGCGCGTGCACCGGCGGTCGATCGGGCGCCGGCGCCGGCGGCGCCGCGGCCGCGGCGATCGCGGTGCTGCTGCCCAGAACCAGCGCGAACGCGAACGCGACGCCGCGCGCTCGCGGTTCGTGCGGTTCGTGCGGTTCACGCCGGTTGGCCGCGCGCCGCGGCTGCAGCGCCGCGAGCGCCGATCTCGTGATCGACGGCAGGCAGATTGGCAGGCGGCAGCACATGTCCGCCACGATAGGCAGTGCCGCCTGCGCTCGACAGTGCCGATCGTCACTTCCGGCAGTGACCGGCGTCACTTTCGATGCGACGCGGCTGCACGCCGCACCGAGCGCGGACTGCGGCGGGCGGCGCAGCGGCACCGGCCGGCTTCGCGCCGGCCGCGCGCCGAAGCGAGCGCGCTGCGGCCATCGCCACCACGCGCTGCCCGGTCCACGCGGCGATCACCGTCTGCGCCTGCACTCGCCGGCGTGGCGGCGCCGGCAAGCGTGCCCGACGCGGTGCGTCAAGCAGGCATGCCGCCGACCGCGCGCCGCCGACGCGCACGGTCCGCACGCTGCCCGCGTCCGCGGCAGACGTCACCCGAGGGCGGGCTGCGTCTGCTCGCTGCGGCGCCGCGCGTGGACGCGGTACAAGCACCAGACGAACGAACGACAGACGCAACCCGCCGATCGCGGCAGATGCCACACGCGGCGCAGTCTTCGCCGATCGGGCGATGGCCGCAGCGCCTGATCCGGTAGACATCAGCGCGCGCTCGGCGATTGGGCGGCGCGATTGGGCGGCGGGTTGGGGCCAGCCGAGCCGCGCACGGCTCGGCTGCGAGGCGGTGGTCCGCGCCGGCATCGTGCGCTGCGAAGCACGGGCTGCCTGAGCGGCGGCAGCTCGACCCGTGCACCCGGCCGGATCGCGCCGCCGCGCCCGCCCGCGCCGCTGGCGGCAGCGGCGGCTGGGCCGGCGAAGCCGCGGCCGCGGCTTCAGGCGTGCTGATGGTGGTGCGCGGCCAGCTCGCGCGCCTGCGCGCGGCGCGTGAGGCCGCCGGCCTCGATCCACGCGGCGGTCGTGTCGATCGCCCGCCGGATCAGCTGCCGCGACGCCGAGAAGTCGTAGGGCGACACCGCCAGCGGGCACAGCGCCGGCGCCAGGTGCACGTCGACGTCGTCGGGCAGCGTCTGCAGCTCGTGCATCAGCTGCCACGCAATCAGCAGCGTAACCGCGTGCAGCGCCTTGGCGATCGCGCCCCTGGGCGAGCGCTCGAGCGCGCAGGCATAGCCGGTCGGCAGCACGATCACGCGCCCGGCACCCAGCTCCACCGCGCGGCGCAGCGGCGTGTTGGCGGCGACCGCGCCGTCCATCAGCTGCTGGCCGTCGATCTCCACCGGCGGGAAGATCCCCGGAATCGCCGCGCTGGCCATCACCGCTTCGACCGCTGGCCCGCGCGACAGGCACACGCCCACGCCCTGCTGGTCGGTCGCCATCACGTGCAGCGGCACGCGCGCGTCGTCGAGCCGCGCAAACGGCAGGTTGGCCTCGATCAGCCGGCGCAGGTGGCTCGGGTCGATCAGGCTCTCGGGCCGGCGCAGCAGCCGCAGTGCGCTGAGCAGCGTGAACGGGAACACGTCTTCGCGCCGCAGTCCTTCCCACAGCCGCGCGAGCCGCGCGACGCCGTCCAGATCGGGGTTGCCGGCGAAGTAGGCGGCGTTGATCGCACCCACCGAGGTGCCAACGACGAAGTCGGGCGCGACGCCGGCCTCGAGCAGCACCTGCAGCATGCCCACCTGCACCGCGCCCAGGCTGCCGCCGCCGGCGAAGACGAAGGCGGTACGCGCGGACATCGCGGCCGAGTGCGGGCGCGTCCGCTACCGCGGCGCGCGGCGCCGGTCGGCGCGCACGCTGCTCACCGCGCCCTTTGCCCCGCGCGCCGCGGTGCCCGCCGACCGAGCCAC
>CAZKCJ010000211.1:0-5499 GCA_964550885.1 uncultured Rubrivivax sp.
GCGCCGGCGAGGCCGACTTCGCCTTCGAACTTGAAGCGGCCGATCAGCCGGTCCCACGGAAACGCGTAGTCCAGCGCGCAGAACGCCGCGGCGAAGGGCGGCGGTGTGGCGCTGCACGCGGCGCACACCGTCGCCGGCGGCGGCAGCCGCAGGCCACAGCGCCGGCAGCGCGGCAGCGGCGGTGCGTGGCGCTCGACGCAGTCGCGACACAGCGCGCCGCGGCACCAGCCGTGACACACCGCGCACTGGCCCGGCAGCCGCAGCCGGGCCGCGAGCTCGACCGCGGCGGACCCCATCGGCTCAATATACTGCCCGGCATGGCCGGGGCGGCGTTGACGGACGAGGTCGATGCAGCGGCGCTGCAGCGCAGCGTGCGTCGGCTGGTGCAGGCGCCGCAGGCGCCCTGGCTGCACGCCGAAGCCGGCCGGCGCATGGCCGAGCGGCTGCCGGTGGTGCGGCGCACGCCGCAGACGGTGCTCGACTGGTGGAGCCACATCGGCGGCAGCCGCGCGCTGCTGGCGCAGGCCTACCCGGATGCGCGGTTGATCGCGGTCGAGCCCGCGTCCGGCCTGGCGGCCGCGGCCGCGCGCGCGGCGAGCGCGCCGCGCCGCTTCTGGCAGCGTGCGCGCGCCGGCGACGCGCCGATCGGCGAGCAGGCGGTGCCCGACGGCGCCGCGCAGCTGCTGTGGGCGAACATGATGCTGCACCTGGCGAGCGACCCGCTCGGCCTGCTGCAGCGCTGGCACGCGGCGCTGATGGTGGACGGCTTCCTGATGTTCTCGACGCTGGGGCCGGGTTCGCTCGTCGGGCTCGACCGGCTGTACGCGCGCCTGGGCTGGCCGCCGCCGCACGCGCCGCTGGTCGACATGCACGACCTGGGCGACGCGCTGGTCGGTGCCGGCTTCGCCGACCCGGTGATGGACCAGGAGACGCTGACCCTGAGCTGGGCCTCGCCCGCGGCGCTGCTCGCCGAGCTGCGCACGCTCGGCGGCAACGCGGCGCGCACGCGGCTACCGGGGCTGCGCACGCCGCGCTGGCGCGCGCGGCTGCTGCACGAGCTGCACGCGCTCGCGGCGGCCGACGGCCGGCCGCGGCTGGAGTTCGAGCTGGTCTACGGCCATGCGTTCAAGGTCGCGCCGCGAGCGCCGCGCAGCCGCAGCGTGCGGCGACGCAATCCCTGAGGCGGGCTGCATCGGCTGCCGCCCGCCGTCGCTTACGCCGTCGGGCCGTAGGGTATAAACATCGTGCTTAGAATCGCGCCCGCTCTCGTCAGCGCCGGGCATCGGGTTGGCGGCGGGTGCAAGCCGTCGACGCCCTTGCAGGCGAAGTTGCACCGCAGTCCCGTGATCGATCCAGCCAATTAGCGCGCATGCGTCTTGCCCTTGCCCCGAGCCCGTGGCTGGCGCCACGAACCCAGCCGTGGGTCGCGGGTTGGCGCTTCGCGCGGGAGCTGCCGGCCGCCGGCCGCTGCGCGCGCGCGCTGCAGTGGCGCTTCGCCCGCGGCGGTGCGTTCGCGCCGCGCCAGCGCGGCGCGACGCTGGCGCTGCTCGGCGCGGTCTCGGTGGGCATCACGATCGGGCTCGGCCTGGCCGGTGCGCCGTCGGTGCTGCCCTTCGCGGCGCTGCAGCTGGCGCTGCTCGCTGCGGCCTGGCTGCTGTGGAGCCGCCACGGCGACGACGCCGAGACGATCACCCTGGCCGCACGCGAGCTGTCGGTCGAGCACCGCTGCGGCCGGCGCACCGAGCGGGTCGCGTTTCGCGCCGAGTGGGTCCGGGTGGAGCCGGCCCATGGCGCGCGCTCGCTGCTCGAGCTGAGCGGACAAGGCCGGCGCACCCGCGTCGGCCGCTACCTTCGCCCCGAGTGGCGGGCGGCCCTCGCCCGCGAGCTGCGCGAGGCGGTCAAGCACGAATGCCTGCGCGGCGCGCCGCGGGAACAGCCACAGGAAGAACCACGATGAGGACACGCCTGCTCCGTTCGCTGCTGCGCCGTACCGCCGGCCTGACGGCCCTGGCCACGTGGCTGCTGCTGCCTGCGGCGCAGGCCGCGGTCAACAGCCTGCCCGGCGGCCCGGCGGTCAACCAGATCAACCTGCCGCCGCCGGCCACCGGCATCGCCGCCGACATCATGTGGATGCACAACGTGGTCATGGTGATCTGCACCGTGATCTTCGTCGGCGTGTTCGGCGTGATGTTCTATTCGATCCTCAAGCACCGCAAGTCGCTGGGCCACAAGCCGGCGCACTTCCACGAGAGCGTCGCGGTCGAGGTCACCTGGACGGTGATCCCGCTGCTGATCGTGATCGCGATCGGCGCGATGGCCGGGCGCACGGTGGTCGCGATGAAGGACACCAGCAACGCCGACCTGACCGTCAAGGCCACCGGCTACCAGTGGCGCTGGGGCTACGACTACCTGCGCGGCGAGGGCGAGGGGATCGCGTTCCTGTCGACGCTGGATCCGCAGCAGCGCGAGCTGTCCGACGCCGGCACGCCGCAGGGCGACGACTACCTCCTGCGGGTGGACAACCCGCTGGTGGTGCCGGTGGGCCGCAAGGTGCGCGTGATCACCACCGCTGCCGACGTGATCCACGCGTGGATGGTGCCGGCCTTCGGCGTCAAGCAGGACGCGATCCCGGGCTTCGTGCGCGACACCTGGTTTCGCGCCGAGCGCACCGGCGACTTCTACGGCCAGTGCGCGGAGCTGTGCGGCAAGGAGCACGCGTTCATGCCGATCCACGTGAAGGTGCTCAGCGCCGAGGACTACAGCGCCTGGGTCGAGGCCAAGCAAAAGGAGCTGGCGGCGCTGGCCGACGACCCGAACAAGGTCTGGACGCTGGACGAGCTGATCGCGCGCGGCGAGAAGGTCTACGCGGCCAACTGCGCGGCCTGCCACCAGGCCAGCGGCAAGGGCGCCGGCACGATCAAGCCGCTGGACGGCTCGCCGGTGGTGCTGTCGGCCGACAAGATCCGCCAGATCAAGACCGTGCTGGACGGGGTGAACAACGGCGCGATGCCGTCGTGGAAGCAGCTGTCGGACACCGAGCTGGCCGCGGTGATCACCTACACCAAGAACCACTGGGGCAACCATACCGGGCAGCTGGTGCAGCCGTCCGAAGTGGCCGCCGCCCGCCAGTGAGCCCGGCCCGACGGTCGCGTTGAGAGGTTCCGAACCATGAGCGCAGTGCTACCCCGGCCCCTGGGCCACGCCCACGACGACGACCACGCGCAGCCGCACGGCTGGCGCCGCTGGCTGTTCGCGACCAACCACAAGGACATCGGCACGCTGTACCTGCTGTTCTCGCTGACCATGCTGATGGTCGGCGGCGTGCTCGCGCTGCTGATCCGCACCGAGCTGTTCCAGCCGGGGCTGCAGTTCTTCAACCCGCAGCTGTTCAACCAGCTGACCACGATGCACGGGTTGATCATGGTCTTCGGCGCGATCATGCCGGCCTTCGTCGGCTTCGCGAACTGGATGGTGCCGCTGCAGATCGGCGCGGCCGACATGGCCTTCGCGCGGATGAACAACCTGAGCTTCTGGCTGCTGATCCCGGCGGCGATCATGCTGGTGGCGACCTTCTTCGTGCCCGGCGGCGCGCCGGCCTCGGGCTGGACGATCTACGCGCCGCTGACGATGCAGATGGGGCCGTCGCTGGACATGGCGATCTTCGCGCTGCACATCATGGGCGCCAGCTCGATCATGGGCGCGATCAACATCATCGTCACGATCCTGAACTGCCGCGCGCCCGGCATGACGCTGATGAAGATGCCGCTGTTCCCGTGGACCTGGCTGATCACCGCGTTCCTGCTGCTGGCGGTGATGCCGGTGTTCGCCGGCGCGATCACGATGACGCTGACCGACCGACACTTCGGCACCAGCTTCTTCAACGCGGCCGGCGGCGGCGACCCGGTGATGTTCCAGCACGTGTTCTGGTTCTTCGGGCACCCCGAGGTCTACATCATGATCCTGCCGGCCTTCGGCATCATCAGCCAGATCGTGCCGGCCTTCGCGCGCAAGAAGCTGTTCGGCTACACCTCGATGGTCTACGCGGTCGCGTCGATCGCGATCCTGTCGATGATCGTGTGGGCGCACCACATGTTCACCACCGGCATGCCGGTGACCGGGCAGCTGTTCTTCATGTACGCGACGATGCTGATCTCGGTGCCCACCGGCGTGAAGGTCTTCAACTGGACCGCGACCATGTGGCGCGGCTCGATGAGCTTCGAGACGCCGATGCTGTGGGCGGTGGGCTTCATCTTCGTGTTCACCATCGGCGGCATCACCGGCGTGGTCTGCGCGGTGGCGCCGATCGACATCCAGATCCAGGACACCTACTACATCGTCGCCCACTTCCACTACGTGCTCGTGGCCGGCTCGCTGTTCGCGATGTTCGGCGGCGTGTACTACTGGGGCCCGAAGTGGAGCGGGGTGATGTACTCCGAGACCCACGGCAAGATCCACTTCTGGGGCTCGATGATCCTGTTCAACCTGACCTTCTTCCCGATGCACTTCCTCGGCCTGGCCGGCATGCCGCGGCGCTACGCCGACTACCCGATGCAGTTCGCCGACTTCAACATGATCGCGTCGATCGGCGGCATCGGCTTCGGGCTGATGCAGGTCTACTTCGTGATCTTCGTGGTGCTGCCGATGCTGCGCGGCAAGGGCGAGCCGGCGCCGCAGAAGCCCTGGGACGGCGCCGAGGGGCTGGAGTGGGAGGTGCCGTCGCCGGCGCCGTGGCACACCTTCGAGCATCCGCCCAAGCTCGACGCCAGCGCGACCCGGGTGATCGGCTGAAGCCGCGATGAGCGCCGACGCGCAGCGCAAGGCGAACCTGCGGCTGGCCTGGCTGCTGGCCGCGGTCGCCGCGCTGCTGGTGCTGGGCTACGTCGTGCGCATGACCTGGTTCCGCGGCTGAAGGGGCGCGCGCGTGTCCGCCCCTGCCCGTCGCAGCGCGCTGCAGGCCGACAACCGGCGCATGCTCGGCAAGCTGCTGGTGGTCGCGGTGCTGATGTTCGGCTTCGGCTACGCGCTGGTGCCGCTGTACCGCGCGATCTGCGACGCGCTTGGCGTGAACGTGCTGTCGCTGGTCGAGTTGCGCCGCCAGGCGGGCCTGGGCGGCGCCGGCGTCAACACCCAGGTCGACACCACGCGCACGATCACCGTCGAGTTCGACGCGAACGCGCGCGGGCCCTGGGACTTCAAACCGGCGGTGGGCTCGCTGCAGGTGCATCCGGGCGAGGTCGTCACGGTGATGTACGAGTTCCGCAACCGGCAGAGCCGCACGATGGCGGCGCAGGCGATTCCGAGCTATGCGCCGCGGCAGGCGAGCTCGCACTTCAACAAGCTCGAGTGCTTCTGCTTCAACCAGTACACGCTGGCGCCGGGCGAATCCAGGCAGTGGCCGGTGGTGTTCGTGATCGACTCGAAGCTGCCGCGCGACGTGCGCACGATCACCCTGTCCTACACCTTCTTCGAGGTCGGGGGCTCGGTGCCGGCGGCGCCGGA
>CAZKCJ010000212.1:0-5468 GCA_964550885.1 uncultured Rubrivivax sp.
TCGGCGCCCTCGGGCACCAGTTCGTCGATGATCCCGAGCGCGTGCGCCTGCTTGCCGCCGACCGGCGTGCCGCTGGTCATCAGCTCCAGCGCCTTGGCCGCGCCGACCACCCGCGGCAGCCGCTGGGTGCCGCCGGCGCCGGGCAGCAGCCCCAGCTTGACCTCCGGCAGGCCGACCTTCGCCGACGGCAGCGCGACCCGGTAGTGGCACACCAGCGCGGTCTCGAAGCCGCCGCCGAGCGCGGTGCCGTGGATCGCGGCGACCACCGGCTTGGCGGCGCGGTCGATGCGGTCGAGCAGCGCGTGCAGCGACGCGCCCTGCGGCGGCTTGCCGAACTCGGAAATGTCGGCACCGGCGAAGAAGGTGCGGCCGGCGCAGGTGAGCACGATCGCGCGCACTGCCGGGTCGGCCAGCGCCTGCTCGAAGGCGGCGGTCAACCCGTCGCGCACGATCGCCGACAGCGCGTTGACCGGCTCGTGGTGCGAGCTGATCACCGCCACGCCGTCGTCCACGCTCAGGTCCACCACCGGGTTGATTGCGGTCATCTTCGTCCTCTGCTGGATCGGGGGGCTGGTGACGCGCAGGCGCGCTCAGGCCGGCTTGGGCTCGTAGCCGAGCACCGCCTTGGTCTCGAGGAACTCGTCGAACGCGTGATCGCCCCACTCGCGGCCGTTGCCCGACTGCTTGTAGCCGCCGAAGGGCGCCATCAGGTCGGGCGCGGCGTTGTTCAGCGTCACCTGGCCGGCGCGCAGCCGCGACGCGACCTGCCGGGTCGCGTCCAGGTCGCGGCCCGACACGTAGGCAGCCAGCCCGTAGGGCGTGTCGTTGGCCATCGCGACCGCGTCGTCGACCGTGTCGTAGCCGATCAGCACCAGCACCGGGCCGAAGATCTCCTCGCGCGCGATCGTCGCGTCGTTGGCGACCGGCCCGAGCACGGTGGGCTTCACGTAGTAGCCGGTCTCCAGCCCGGCCGGCTTGCCCGGCCCGCCGGCGATCAGCTGCGCGCCTTCGGCCACGCCCTGCTGGATCAGCGTCTGGATCTTGTCCCACTGCGCAGCCGACACCACCGGGCCGATCACCGCGCCGCTGTCGGGCGCGCCGACGGTGGTCGCCTCGGCCGCCGCCTTCGCCGCGGCCACCGCCTCGGTCATGCGCGCGTTGGGCACCAGCATCCGGGTCGGCGCGTTGCACGACTGGCCGGAGTTCTGCATCACGCTGCGCACCCCGCCGGTGACCGCCTTGCGCAGGCCGTCGGCGTCGAGGTCGGGCAGGATGATGTTCGGCGACTTGCCGCCCAGCTCCTGGTGCACGCGCTTGACCGTGGGCGCCGCGTTGCGCGCGACCTCGATGCCGGCGCGGGTCGAGCCGGTGAACGACACCATGTCCACGCCCGGATGGCTCGCGATCGCGGCGCCCACACCCAGGCCGTCGCCGTTGACCAGGTTGAACACCCCCGCCGGCACCCCGGCCGCGGCCAGGATCTCGGTCCACACCTGCGCCGAGAAGGGCGCGATCTCCGACGGCTTGAGCACCATCGTGCAGCCCACCGCCAGCGCCGGCGCGACCTTGCAGGCGATCTGGTTGACCGGCCAGTTCCACGGCGTGATCAGCCCGCACACGCCGATCGGCTCCTTGACCACGCGGGTGCTGCCGCGCGGCTCCTCGAAGCGGTACTCCTTCAGCACCGCCAGCGCCGCCTTCAGGTGGCCGATGCCCATGCCGGCCTGCGCCTTCTGCGCGAGCACCGCCGGCGCGCCCATCTCCTCGCTGATCGCCGCGGCCATGTCGTCGTAGCGCTTCTTGTACGCGTCGATGCAGCGCTCGAGCAGCGCGACGCGCTCGGCCACCGAGGTCTGCGAGTAGCTGACGAACGCGGCGCGCGCGGCGCTCACCGCGCGGTCCACGTCCTGCGCCGAGCCCATCGAGATCCGCCCGGCGACGGCCTCGGTGGCCGGGTTGATCACGTCCATCGTCTTCGGCACGACCGGGTCGACCCACTGGCCGCCGATGTAGAACTTCAGGTATTCACGCATGATCGTCACAGCTCCCCTGTGAGCGGGGCCACCGCCCCGAGGCCGGTCATTCTAGGCAGCCGGGGGTACGCGGGTGCGCGTCGGCCGGTGCGGCCCCTCGACCGGGTCGGCCCGCGCGCACCTGCCGCGCACCTGCCGCGCTTGCTGCCAGCCGGCCGCGGCGGCAGGCAGCGCGCCGCCATCTGCTACCGTGCCGCTGTGGCCGCAGCCCGGGGCCGACGCAGGAGATGGTGATGGACTTCAGCATGTCGCCGACACAGACCCACTGGCGTGATCGGGTCGTCGAGTTCATGGCCGAGCAGGTGCTGCCGGCGGTGCCGGTGTGGGAGCAGCAGCAGCAGGCCTTCGGCGCGCAGCGCTGGCAGGTGCCGGCGGTGCTCGACGGGCTGAAGGCCAAGGCGCGGCAGGCCGGGCTGTGGAACCTGTTCCTGCCGAAGGACTCGCTGCCCGCCGACAGCCCGCTGCGCGGCGCGGGGCTGAGCAACCTCGAGTACGCGCTGTGCGCCGAGGAGATGGGCAAGGTCGAGTTCGGCGCCGAGGTGTTCAACTGCTCGGCGCCCGACACCGGCAACATGGAGGTGCTGGCGCGCTACGGCAGCGACGAGCAGCGCGAGCGCTGGATGAAGCCGCTGCTGGCCGGCGAGATCCGCTCGGCCTTCCTGATGACCGAGCCGGCGGTGGCCTCGTCCGACGCGACCAACATCGAGACCCGGATCGAGCGCGACGGCGACCACTACCGGATCAACGGCCGCAAGTGGTGGAGCTCGGGCGTCGGCGACCCGCGCTGCCGGATCGCGATCGTGATGGGCAAGACCGACCCGTCGGCCGCGCGCCACGCGCAGCAGTCGATGATCCTGGTGCCGCTGGACACCCCCGGCGTGAAGCTCGAGCGGATGCTGCCGGTGTTCGGCTACGACCACGCGCCGCACGGCCACGGCCAGGTGCTGCTCGACGACGTGCGCGTGCCAGCAGCCAACATCCTGCTCGGCGAGGGCCGCGGCTTCGAGATCGCGCAGGGCCGCCTCGGCCCGGGGCGGATCCACCACTGCATGCGCACGATCGGCGTGGCCGAGGCGGCGCTGCAGCTGATGGTGACCCGGCTGCAGGCGCGCACCGCGTTCGGCAAGCGCCTGGCCGAACAGTCGCTGTGGTACGAGCGCATCGCCGACGCGCGCATCGACATCGAGATGACGCGGCTGCTGTGCCTGAAGGCCGCCGACCTGATGGACAAGGTCGGCAACAAGGTCGCGCAGCTGGAGATCGCGATGATCAAGGTGCAGGCGCCGCGGATGGCGCTGCGGATCATCGACGACGCGATCCAGGCCTGGGGCGGCGCCGGCGTGACCAGCGACCCGGGGCTGGCGCGGATGTACGCGCACATCCGCACGCTGCGGCTGGCCGACGGCCCCGACGAGGTGCACCAGCGCGCGATCGCGCGGCTGGAGCTCGGGCGCTACCGCAGCGCGGCGCGTTGACTTTGCTGCGGCCGGCCGGCCGCAGCCGACCGTCAGACGATCGTGCGACGGCGAGCGCCGGGTGTCAGCGCCGCGGCCACAGCTCGGCCGCGCGCTGGCGCGCGTCGTGCCAGGCGGCGTCCTGCGCCGCCAGCACCGCCGGCAGGCCGCCGAAGGCCGGCGCCAGCGCCTCGGCCACCGCCAGCTCGCCGCGCTCCAGCCCGACCGCCAGCTTCAGCAGCAGCCCGAGCGGTCCCTCCTGCCGCACCAGCGCCGCGCTGGTCGGCGCGGGCAGGTTCAGCGGCGCGACCGCCTCGTCCATCGGCATCGGCACCATCACGTCCAGCAGCGACAGCATGCCCAGCGTGAACAGCGTGGTCGGCGGCTGGCCGCAGGCTGGCGCCAACCGCTCGAACAGCAGCGCGCGCGCCAGCGCGATCTCCTGCAGCGCGCGCGCGGTGGTGCGCCCGGGCAGCGCCGCCAGCAGGCGCGCACACAGCCAGCGGTAGAGCGCGTCGCGGCCGAGCAGCATCACCGCCTGGTCGGTCGCGTCGACCTTGCGGCTCAGGCCCAGCAGCGGGCTGTTCGCGTGGCGCAGCAGCTCGTAGGCCAGACCCACGTCGGCGCGCAGCTCGGCCGCCAGCACCGGCAGCTCGGCGCCGCGCAGCAGCTGGTTCAGCAGCCGCGTGACCGAGCCCAGCGCCGGCGGCAGCGCGGCCGTGGCCGCGCGCGCGCGCTGGCGCTCGTAGTGGCCGGCGGCCAGCGCGGCGCCGGCGGCCAGCGCCGCCTCGACGTCGTCGACGTCGCCCAGCCCGCTGACGACGATCGCCTGTCGCGGCGCCGCGCGCCGGCAGGCAGCGACCGCCGCGCAGGCGGCGTCGCGGTCCAGGCCGGCGGCGTCGATGCGCACGAAGCTCGCACCGAACTGCGGCACCCGCACCGCACCCAGGCGCGCGCCGGCGGCGACCAGCGTCTCGCGGCTGCCCTGCTCGCCGGCGACGTAGGCGGTGGCCGCCAGCGCCAGCCACAGCCCGCGCCAGCGCTCGCTCAGCGCCGGCGTGGCCAGCCGCTGCGGCGGCAACGCCGCCGGCACCACCAGCAGCGCGACCCGGCCGGCGTCGATCGTCGAGCGCGCCGACGCAGCGAGCGCGCCGAAGTGCGCGATCAGCACGCTGTCGGCCGCGCCCTGGTCGAGCCGGCGAGCCATCACCTCGGGCAGCAGGAACTCGAAGCCGGCAAGACGGCCGTCGGCGTCGATCAGCGGCCGCCGCGGCAGCTGCGCTGCCGCATCGACCGGCGCTTCGGCTGCGGCGCGAGCCGGTTGCACGGCCACCGGCGGCGGCCGGGTCGCCGGCGCGGGTGGAGGTGGAGGTGGCGATGCGACCGCGGCGCTGCCGCCGCCGAGGCCGAACAGACGAGAAAGCCAGGCGCTCATCGGATGGGATTGCAGCCGTCCAGTGCGCTTCATCGGCCGCAACCCCGCAGGACCTGAGGGCCGGCGCCGCGCCGGCGCGCTGCCAGACGTGCAGGACTGCCGCAGCGCGCGCGTGGCCGTCGCGGTAGGCCCCGCGGCGGGCTTGGTCACGGCCCGAGCGCTACGCGCACCGGCCGCAAGCCAGCGCGATCCTTGGCGGCCGCTGCCGCGCCGCCCTGCCGCCGCTGTGAGCCTCCAGCCTCAGCCTGCAGCCGCTGCTCACCGTCAGCGCAAGGCCGCGGAGTACCCGGTGGCTGCTTGCCGCTCGCCGACCGCAGCGGCGGGCGCCGGCGATACCCGGGGCTGCGCCGCCGCTCAGCCTACTTCCGGCAGTTGGACGCGCCCGAGTGGGCCGTGATGCGGCGCGCTGGCAAGGCCGAGCCCGGACACAAGGCGCCCTGAGGGCGGCTTGTGCCTGGCGAGGGGGCGGGCGTCCCCGCCCGCCGCGGCCTGCAAGGCCGAGCCCGGACACAAGGCGCCCTGAGGGCGGCTTGTGCCTGGCGAGGG
>CAZKCJ010000213.1:0-5460 GCA_964550885.1 uncultured Rubrivivax sp.
CGATCGACAGCATCTTGGCGCTGGTGCCCAGCTCCATGATCGGGAACAGGTCGGTCAGGTAGTCGCGCAGGATGTTGCCGGTGACGCTGATCGTGTCCAGGCCGCGGATCACGCGCTCCAGCGTGTAGCGCATGGCGCGCACCTGGCTCATGATCTCGATCTGCAGGCCCTGGGTGTCGTGCTCGTGCAGGTACATCTTGACCTTGGTGATGAGCTGGTTCTCGTGCGGCCGGTACGGGTCGAGCCAGAACACCGCCGGCGTGTTCGACAGGCGCGCGCGCGTCACCGCGAGCTTGACCCAGTCGCGAATCGCCGCGTCGGTGGTGCGGCACATGCGCCAGATGTCGCCCTGCTCGACGTTCTGCGTCAGCAGCACCTCGCCGGTGGCGATGTCGGTGATGGCGACGCTGCCGTCCTCGGGGATCTCGAAGGTCTTGTCGTTGGAGCCGTACTCCTCGGCGCCCTGCGCCATCAGCCCGACGTTGGGCACGGTGCCCATCGTCGCCGGGTCGAAGGCGCCGTGCCACTTGCAGAAGTTGATCATCTCCTGGTAGATGCGCGCGAAGGTGGACTCGGGCATCACCGCCTTGACCTCCTTCAGCCGGCCGTCGGCGCCGTACATCTTGCCGCCGTTGCGGATCATCGCCGGCATCGACGCGTCGACGATCACGTCGTTGGGCGAGTGGAAGTTGGTGATGCCCTTGTCGGAGTCGACCATCGCCAGCTCCGGCCCGTGCGCGTGGCAGGCGTGCAGGTCGGCGCGGATCTCGTCCTGCACGCTCTTGGGCAGCTTGGCGATCTTGTTGTACAGGTCGACCATGCCGTGGTTGACGTTGACCCCGAGCTCGTCGAACAGCTTCGCGTGCTTGGCGAAGGCCTCCTTGTAGAACACCCGCACGCAGTGGCCGAACACGATCGGGTGCGACACCTTCAGCATCGTCGCCTTCACGTGCAGCGAGAACATCACGCCGGTCTTGCGCGCATCCTCGATCTGCTCCTCGTAGAACTCGAGCAGCGCCTTCTTGCTGAAGAACATCGAGTCGATCACGTCGCCGGCGCGCAGCTGCACCTTCGGCTTGAGCACCTGGTGCTTGCCGCTGGCGCTGCGCAGCTCCATGCGCACCTCGCGGTCGCGGTCGAGCGTGATCGACAGCTCGTCGTTGTAGAAGTCGCCGCGCTTCATGTGCGACACGTGGGTGCGCGACGCCGCACTCCACTCGGCCATCTTGTGCGGGTGCTTGCGCGCGTAGGCCTTGACCGCCTTGGGCGCGCGCCGGTCGGAGTTGCCCTGGCGCAGCACCGGGTTGACCGCGCTGCCGGTGCAGCGCTCGTAGCGCGTGCGGATCTCCTGCGCCTTCGCGTCCTTCGGGCTGTCCGGGAAGTCGGGCAGCGCGTAGCCCTTGGCCTGCAGCTCCTGGATCGCCGCCTTCAGCTGCGCGACCGTCGCGCTGATGTTGGGCAGCTTGATGATGTTGGCCTCGGGCCGCAGCGTCAGCTTGCCCAGCTCGGCCAGGTGGTCGGGCACGCGCTGGGCTTCGCTCAAAGCCTCGGGAAACTGCCCGAGGATGCGCGCGGCCAGCGAGATGTCGCTGGTCTCGACCTCGATGCCGGCGGCCTGGGCGAAGGTGCGAACGATCGGCAGCAGCGACGCCGTGGCCAGCGCCGGCGCCTCGTCGGTCAGGGTGTAGATGATGGTGGGCGTCGTGCTCATGACTGGCGTGGGTTCTCGGGTGGCGGGGGCCGGGAAAGCAGCGCACCCTGCGGCGGCGGGGCCGCAGCCGGGCGCGCAGCGCCTCGCACCGCCGATGGTAAGCGCTGTACCCTACAGCGCCATGACGGCCGGCAAGGGGCGTGGCCGGCGGGTGCCGGCCACGCCGTGGGTGTCGCCGGGTGGGATCCGCCGGGCGTCGATCGCCGGGTGGACCCCGACGCGCGGCGGGCAGCAGGCAACGACGACCGGACGCGCGCTTCGCACCTCCCGGGGCCGCACCTGCGGCTGCAGCGGCCGGCGATCGGCGCGCGCAGAGCGGAACTCCGGCGACCGGCCGGGTTCCCACGCGCAGCGGTGGCGCGGAAGCGGCGGGGCCCGCGTGGAACCAGGAACGAGGTGGACGATGAAGTGTCCGGTGTGTGCGGATTCGACCCTGCTGATGGCCGACCGCCAAGGCGTCGAAGTGGATTACTGCCCGAGCTGCCGCGGCGTGTGGCTGGACCGCGGCGAGCTCGACAAGCTGATGCGGCTGGGGGCGCGCCACGAAGCGGCGGCCGCCGCGCCGCCGCGCAGCGCGCCGGACCCCCGCGGCCGGCCGCAGTTCGAGGACTCCGACTTTCGGCGGGGCCACGGCGGCCACCGCCGCAAGTCCTGGCTGCACGAGATCTTCGACTAGCGCGGCAGTTCGCCGCGGCGGCGCCGGGTCGGAGCTGCCGCGGTGCTGCGGTGTGGAATGCTGCGCTAGGAACCGGGTGCGGCCGCCTCCGGCAGCCGCACGACGGCCAGCGTGGCCGGCGCTGAGCCGAGCACCCGGGTGAGGTGACCCCGGCCCTGGGTGTCCTCGAGCAGCAGGGCCGAGCCGGGCAGCAGGTGGCGGGCGTCGCCGTTGCTCGCCTCGAAGTGCATCTCGCCGTCGAGCATGAAGATCCACATGCGCAGCGGGGACGGATGCAGCTCGCCGATCCAGCCGGCCGGCAGGTGCAGGAAGCCGCACTGGCTGGCCGCCGCCAGCGGCGACACGCCGAACGGCAGGGCCGGCGGCGCAAACTGCTGCAGCGTGACCGGGATCGCCAGCGCGTCGAAGCGCGAGCCGCCGTCGGCGGTCGCCACCAGCCGCGCGAAGGACAGGTCGTTGGCCATCGCATGCTCCTGCAATTGGTTGCGCTGCTGCCGGCGGCGCGCGCTGCGGCTTCGTTCGCGCGGAGCTGCCGTTGCCCGATCAACGCGCGGCGACCGACGGGTCGCCCAACGCCCGACGCAAGCCCGCCAGCACCGGGTCGGGCGCCTCGGCCATCATCATGTGGCCGGTCGGGACCAGCACCACCTCGGCGCGCAGCGCGGCGGCGAGCTCCTTGGTCGCCTGCGGCGGCGTCATCTGGTCGCGCGTGCCGGTGATCAGCGTGACCGGGCAGCGCACCCTGGCCAGCGCCTGCGCGCCGCCGGCGTAGGCGTCGCACAGGGCGAAGTCGTTGACGAACAGGTTGGTGTCGGCCGCGCGCGCCTGCTGGTTGCGCATCATCGCGCGGTTGCTGCCGTGCACCCACATGCCCGGCCCCGGGTAGCTGGGCTTGGACGCGAGGGTGCCCACCGCGAGCGCGATCACCAGGTCGATCGCCCGCTGCGGCGCCTCGCGCGCGGTGGCGAGCAGCGCCGCGTTGACCTTCATCGGGTAGGCGGCGCCCATCAGCGCCAGGCGGGTCACGCGCGCGGGCGCCCGCGCTGCCGCCTCCAGCCCGATCAGCGTGCCCATGCTGTGGCCGACGATGGTCGCCTGCTGCACGCCGGCGGCGTCCAGCAGGGCCAGCGTCCAGTCGGCGTGCGCCTCGACGCTGGCCAGCGGCGGCCCGGCGCTGCGGCCGTGCGCCGGCTGGTCGACCGCGAGCACGCCGAAGCCGTGGTGCGCGCACCAGCGCGCGAGCAGCGTCCACACGCTGTGGTCGCCGAGCGCGCCGTGGATGAACACGACGCAGGGCAGCGCCGGGTCGAAGGGCTTGCCGCCGGTGTAGGCAAAGACCTCGCGGCCGTCGACCTCGAGCTTCATGCCGCCTTCTCCGCCGCGCGCAGCGCGCGCTTCAGGTCGTCGATCAGGTCGTCCGGATCTTCCAGCCCGATCGACAGGCGGATCATCGCCGGGCCGATGCCGGCCTGGGCGAGCGCCGCGTCGTCCATCCGGTAGTGGGTGGTGCTCGCCGGGTGGATCACCAGCGAGCGGCAGTCGCCGACGTTGGCCAGGTGGCTGAACAGCTTCAGCGCCTCGATGAAGGCCGCGCCCTGCGCGCGCGTGCCCTTCAGGTCGAAGCTGAACACCGCGCCGCAGCCGCGCGGCAGCAGCCGCTTCGCCAGCGCCTGGCTCGGGTGGCCGTCGAGCTCGGGGTAGGCGACGCCGGCGACCATCGGGTGGCTGGCCAGGAACTGCAGCACCCGGCGCGTGTTGGCCACGTGCCGTTCCATGCGCAGCGGCAGCGTCTCGATGCCCTGCAGGATCAGCCAGGCGGAATGCGGGCTCATGCAGGCGCCGAAGTCGCGCAGACCCTCGCGGCGTGCGCGCAGCAAGAAGGCGCCGACCGTGCTCTCGTCCTGGAACACCATGCCGTGGAAGCCGTCGTAGGGCTCGGTCAGCTCGGGGAAGCGCCCCGACGCGCCCCAGTCGAAGCGGCCGCTGTCCACCAGCAGCCCGCCCATCACGGTGCCGTGGCCGCCCAGGAACTTGGTGGCCGCGTGGTGGACGAGGTCGGCGCCGTGGTCGATCGGGCGCATCAGCCACGGCGTGGTGAAGGTCGAGTCCACCAGCAGCGGCAGGCCGGCGTCGTGCGCGACCGCGCTGACTGTCGGGATGTCGAGCACCTCCAGCCCCGGGTTGCCGAGCGTCTCGCCGAACAGCAGCTTCGTCTCGGGGCGGATCGCCGCGCGCCAGCCGTCGATGTCGCCGGGCCTGACGAAGGTGGTCTGGATGCCAAAGCGGCGCAGCGTGTAGTGCAGCAGGTTGTGGCTGCCGCCATACAGCGCGCTGCTGGCGACGATGTGCGCGCCGGCGCCGGCCAGCGTCGCGATCGCCAGGTGCAGCGCCGCCTGGCCGCTGGCGGTGGCGATGGCGCCGCTGCCGCCCTCGAGCGCGGCGATGCGCTCTTCCAGCACCGCGTTGGTCGGGTTGCTGATGCGGCTGTACACATGGCCCGAGCGCTCCATGTTGAACAGGCTCGCCGCGTGCTCGGAGCTGTCGAACACGAAGCTGGTCGTCAGATACAGCGGCACCGCGCGCGCGCCGGTGGCGGGGTCGGGCGCGGCGCCGGCGTGCACTGCCAGCGTGTCGAAACCGGGGTCGGCGTATCCGGCCATCGCGCGGGCCTCTTCGGGGGATGGTGACGCGGCCATTGTCGCGTCGGGGCGTGCTCCCCGGCACCCGGTGGCGCGGGGGCGGGGGGGCGCGGCGGTGCGGCCGATCGGTGCGGCCGATCGGTGCGGCGCTGCCGCGGTTGGGCGCTGCCGCGGTTGGCGCCGCTGCGTTCGGGCTGCAGCACCCCCCAACTGCGGGGGAGGGGTTTCCCGGGAGGCGGCTTCGGCTGTGGCCGGCGCGCGCCACACTCGCACGGTCGAGCTGCGGCGGCGGCCAACAGCAGCCAGGGCCGGAGCCGTTGATCCGGCCGTACCAGGAGGAGAAGCAGATGAGATCGATCAAGAGCGCGCTGGCGGCAGCGCTGCTGGCCTGCGGCGCGGTGGGCGCGTCGGCGATGAGCTACACCGGCGTCACC
>CAZKCJ010000214.1:0-4880 GCA_964550885.1 uncultured Rubrivivax sp.
TCAGCAGGTTGTAGGCGATGTTCGCCGCGTCGATGCCCGGCAGCACCAGCAGGTTGGCGTCGCCGACCAGCGTGCTGCGTGGCATCGCCTTGACCCGCTCGTCGCCGTCCAGCGCGAGGTCGCCGTGCATCTCGCCGTCGACCTCGAGCCACGGCGCCTGCTCGCGCAGCAGCGCGAGGGTCGCGCGCATCTTCACCGCGCTGGGCAGGTCGCTGGTGCCGAAGTTGCTGTGCGACAGCAGCGCCGCCTTGGGCTCGATGCCGAAGCGCTGCATCGCCTCGGCCGCCATCGCGGTGATCTCGCACAACTCCTCGGCGCTCGGGTCGGCGTTCACGTGGGTGTCGACCAGGAACACCATGCGCCCGGGCAGCAGCAGCGCGTTCATGCAGGCGTACACGTGCACGGCCTGCGCGGTGCGCGGGCTGCCGCCGCGGCGCGGGCCGATCACCTGGTCGATGTAGCGCAGGTGCGCGGCGGTGACCCCCCAGGTGCCGCACAGCATGCCGTCGACGTCGCCCTTGTCGAGCAGCATCGCGCCGATCAGCGTCAGCCGCCGGCGCATCTCGATCTTCGCCATCTGCAGCGTCACGCCGCGACGCTCGGTCATGCGGTGGTAGGTCGTGTAGAACTCGCGGTAGCGATCGTCGTGCTCGACGTTGACCACGTCGTAGTCGTGCTGCGCGCGCAGCCGCAGCCCGAACTGCTCGATGCGCCTGGCGATCACCGCCGGGCGGCCGATCAGCGTCGGCCGTGCCAGCTGCTCGTCCACCACCACCTGCACCGCGCGCAGCACGCGCTCGTCCTCGCCCTCGGCGTAGGCGATCCGCCGCGCCTGCGCGCTGCGCGCCTGCGCGAAGATCGGCTGCATCGCCGTGCCGGACGCGTAGACGAAGCCCTGCAGCTTGGCCGCGTAGGCCTGCCAGTCGGTGATCGGCCGCGCCGCCACCCCCGACTCGGCCGCGGCCCGCGCGACCGCCGGCGCGATCCGGATCATCAACCGCGGGTCGAAGGGCTTCGGGATCAGGTACTCCGGCCCGAACGCCAGCTTCTCGCCCGGGTAGGCCGCGGCGACCACCGCGTGCACCTCGGACTGCGCCAGCTCGGCGATCGCCCGCACCGCGGCGATCTCCATCGCGTCGGTAATCGTGGTCGCGCCGCTGTCGAGCGCGCCGCGGAACACGTACGGGAAGCACACGACGTTGTTGACCTGGTTCGGGTAGTCGCTGCGGCCGGTGGCGATCACCGCGTCGTCGCGCACCGCGCGCACCTCCTCGGGCAGGATCTCCGGCGTCGGGTTGGCCAGCGGGAAGATCACCGGCCGCGGCGCCATGCGCGCGACCATCGCCGGCTTCAGCACGCCGCCGGCCGACAGGCCGAGGAAGACGTCGGCCCCGTCGATCACCTCGGCCAGCGTGCGCAGCTCGGTAGCCTGCGCGAACTGCGCCTTGTCCTCGTCCATCAGCTCGGTGCGGCCGCGCCAGACCACGCCGGCCAGGTCAGTGACCCAGATGTGCTCGCGCTTGAGCCCGAGCTTGACCAGCAGGTTCAGGCAGGCGAGCGCCGCCGCGCCGGCGCCGCTGGCGACCAGCTTGACGTCTTCGATCGCCTTGCCCACGACTTTCAGCGCGTTCAGCAGCGCCGCCGCGACGACGATCGCGGTGCCGTGCTGGTCGTCGTGGAAGACCGGGATCTGCAGCCGCGCGCGCAGCCGCCGCTCGACCAGGAAGCAGTCGGGCGCCTTGATGTCCTCGAGGTTGATGCCGCCGAAAGTCGGCGCCAGTGCCGCGATCACCTCGACCAGCCGTTCGGGATCCTTCTCGTCGACCTCGAGGTCGAAGACGTCGATGCCGGCGAACTTCTTGAACAGCACCGCCTTGCCTTCCATCACCGGCTTGGACGCGAGCGCGCCGATGTCGCCCAGCCCGAGCACCGCGGTGCCGTTGGTGATCACCGCGACCAGGTTCGCGCGCGCGGTGTAGCGGAAGGCCGCCGCCGGGTCGGCGGCGATCTCCTCGCAGGCGGCGGCGACACCCGGCGAATAGGCCAGCGACAGGTCGTGCTGGCTGACCATCTGCTTGGTCGCAACCGTCGCGAGCTTGCCGGGCTGCGGGAACTCGTGGTACTCGAGCGCGGCGCGGCGCAGCTCGGCGGCCTTCTCGTCGGATGCGGACACGAGCGTGTCTCCGTAGGCGTGCGCCGGGTGGCCCGGCAGGGGGCGGCATTCTAGGTTCGACGCGGCTTCGGCGGCGGCGGCCGCAGCAGCGGTGGCCCCCCGGCACCGGGCGCTTCGCCGCCCCCGCGCGCCCGGCTTCGGCTGCGGCCGGCACCGGCGGCAGCCGCGGTGGCCCCGCCGACGCCGGCCGCTTCGGTACCCCGCGCGCCTGGCTTCAGCTGCGGCCGGCAGCCGCCGATCGCGGCGCGTGCGCCCGCTTCCCCGACAATCCGCGGCATGGCGCTGGGCGAGTTCGAACTGATCGACCGCTACTTCCACCGGCCGGCGCGGCGCGCGGTGGTCGGCGTCGGCGACGACTGTGCGGTGCTCGCGCCGCGCCCCGGCACGCACTGGTGCGTGACCACCGACCTGCTGCTCGAAGGCCGGCACTTCCTGCCGCAGGTCCCGCCCGAGCATCTGGGCCACAAGGCGCTGGCGGTCAACCTCAGCGACCTCGCCGCCTGCGGCGCCGAGCCGCGCGCGTTCCTGCTCGGGCTGGCGCTGCCGCGCGCCGACGAAGCCTTCCTCGAGCCCTTCGCGCGCGGCCTGTTGGCGCTGGCCGACGCGCACGGCATCGAGCTGGTCGGCGGCGACACCACCGCCGGGCCGCTGGCGATCTCGATCACCGCCTTCGGCGAGGTGCCCGCCGGCCAGGCGCTGCTGCGCAGCGGCGCGCGCGCCGGCGACGAGCTCTGGGTCAGCGGCGTGCTGGGCGATGCCCGCGCCGGGCTGGAGGCTGCGCGCGGCACGGTCGCGCTGGCACCCGACGCGGCCGCGGCGCTGCGCCGCGCGCTGGAGCTGCCGCAGCCGCGGGTCGCGCTCGGCCGGGCGCTGCGCGGCGTCGCCAGCAGCGCGATCGACCTCAGCGACGGCCTGCTCGGCGACCTCGCGCACGTGCTGCGCGCCAGCGGCGTCGGTGCGCGCGTCGAACTGGCGGCGCTGCCGCGCAGCCGCTGGCTGGGCGCGCTGCCGCCGGCGCTGCAGCGCACTTGCCAGTTGTCCGGCGGCGACGATTACGAGCTGCTGTTCACCGCCGCGCCCGCGCAGGCCGCCGCGGTGCAGGCCGCGGCGCAGGCGGCCGGGGTCGCGGTCGCCCGCATCGGCCGAATCGAAGCCGGCACCGGGCTGCGCGTGCTGGACGCCAGCGGCGCGCCGGTCGACGTCGAGGCCCGCGGCTTCGACCACTTCCGCGCCTGATGCGATGGGCAGCCGCATCGCCGCCGAGCCGGCAAATGAACAACCCGCACGCCCGCAGCGGCGGCCGGACCTGCGCTTCCTGTTCGCCCACCCGGCGCACCTGATCGCGCTCGGGCTGGGCAGCGGCCTCGCGCCGAAGGCGCCCGGCACCGCCGGCACCCTGGCCGCGTGGGGCGCGTTCGCGCTGCTGCAGCAGCTGGCGGCGCCGCTGCCTTGGGGCGCGATCATCGCCGCCGGCACGCTGCTCGGGGTTTGGGCCTGCAGCGTCGCCGCGCGCAACCTCGGGGTGGCCGACCCGGGCGCGATCGTCTGGGACGAGGTGCTCGCCTTCTGGGCGGTGCTGGCGGCGATCCAGCCGGCCGGCGCGCTCGAGCAGCTGGTCGCGTTCGCGCTGTTCCGGCTGCTCGACGCCGCCAAGCCCGGCCCGGTCGGCTGGGCCGACCGGCTGCTGCCGCTGGCGCCGGGCGCGGTGATCGGCTGGCGCCAGGGCCTGGGCATCCTGCTCGACGACTTCGTCGCCGCTGCCGGCACGGTGGCGGCGCTGCTGCTCGCCCGGCTGCTGTGGACCTGAGCCGCTGCGTGCCGACGGTCGAGGCGCTGGCCAGCGCGTTGCGCCGCCGCGGCTGGCGCATCGCCACCGCCGAGAGCTGCACCGGCGGCCTCGTCGCCGCCGCCTGCACCGCTATCGCCGGCTCCAGCGACTGGTTCGACCGCGGCTGGGTCAGCTACAGCAACCGCGCGAAGACCGAGCTGCTGGGGGTCGATCCGGCGCTGATCGAGGCGCACGGCGCGGTCAGCGAGCCGGTCGCCTGCGCGATGGCGCTGGGCGCGCTGGCGCGCGCGCCGGTCGACCTGACGGTGGCGGTCACCGGCATCGCCGGCCCCGGCGGCGCGACCCCGGGCAAGCCCGTGGGCACGGTGTGGCTCGCGGTCGCGCGCCGCGACGAAGCGAGCGTGGCTGCGCCGCGCACCCGGCGGCTACAGCTGCCCGGCGACCGCAGCGCGGTGCGCGCGCAGACGCTGCAGGCGGCGCTGCAGCTGCTGCTGGACGCGGCCGGCGCCTGAGCGGCGCGGGCGTCGCCCTTGGCGGGCGGGGACCGCAAGCATCGCAGGCCTAGCGGCCTCAGGCTTCGCCGGCCGGCGCCGGCTCGATTGCCGGCTCGGCCGCCGGCGGCGACGCGACCACCGGCGGCGCACCCGACCGGCGGCGAGCGCCCCAGGCCTGCTGCTGCAGCGCTGCCGGCAGTTCGTGCGCGAGCGCCATCTCCTCGCGCTCGTGGTGGTGTTCGAGCAGGTGGCGCAGCGCGTGCGCGGCGTCCAGCAGCTCGAGCACCAGCGCGTGCTGCGCGCGCCGGCCGCGCGGCGGGTGTGCCGCCGCGACGCGCAAGCGCTGCAGGTACTCGTCGGCGAGCAGCAGGATGCGCTCGTGCTCGACCCGGTACAGCCGCGCGTCCCAGCGCGCGCCCGGCGG
>CAZKCJ010000214.1:4890-5411 GCA_964550885.1 uncultured Rubrivivax sp.
GCGCCAGCGCTGCAGCCGCTGCAGCGCCGAGGCGAGTTCGCCGCCGACCACGTCGAGCAGGTGCGCGCGCAGCTGCGCGTCCAACCGGCGGTGCTGGTACGCGAAGGTCGCGCGTTCGGCGGCGTCCATCGGCCGATGTTGGCACGACGCCGGCGCCGCGCCGCCGCCGGGCCGCCAACAACCTTGCGCCCGTGGGGCCTCACGCCGGCAGCGGATCACGGCGGCTGCCGCCGCGCCCACGTGCGCGGTAGTGGCAGAGGCAGTGGCAGCAGTGGCAGCAGCGGCAGCGGCATCAGTGGCGGCGGCAGCAGTGGCGTCGGCAGCAGCAGCCGCAGCGGCAGCAGTGACCGCAGTGACGGGCGGCCGCGGCGATCAGCCGCGCCGCCGAGCCCACCGCCCGGCCCGCCGCCGCAGCAGGCGCCGCGCCGCCGCGCCGATCAGGCGCGCAGCGCGAGCAGCGGCGGCGGCGCGGTCGCAGCCGCTCGCGCCAGCGGCTGCAGCAGCAGCAGCAGCAGCCGGCG
>CAZKCJ010000215.1:0-504 GCA_964550885.1 uncultured Rubrivivax sp.
CGCAGCGCGCCCGGCTGAGGCCGGTGCCACCGGCCAGCGCGCTGGCGTGGCTGCAGGGCGCGCCAGCGCCGGCCGCGCTCAGCGACCCAGCACCGCGAGCAGCGCGGCGGCGACGATCAGCACGCCGCCGGCCACCAGCGCCGCGCTCAGGCGCCCGGCGCCGAGCGCGACCGCCGACACCGACGCGAACAGCACCTCGCTGACCATCACCATCGCGGTCACGTTGGCCGCCAGCCGCGCCGCGCCGTACTGCAGCGCGAAGTTGCCGGCCAGGAACAGCAGCGCCAGGCCGACCGTGCCGGCGATCCAGGCCGGCGCCGGCGGCGGCAGCGGCGGCACCAGCCCGGGCGCGCCGAGCGCGAGCGTGGTCGCGACCAGCGCGCCGCCGACGAACATCGCCAGCGCGCGCGCCGCCTCGGGCTGGCGTGCCTCGCGCCGCAGCAGCACGTTGTTCAGCGCAAAGGTGAAGCCGCCGGCCAGGCCGAGCAGGTCGGGCAGCGAGCG
>CAZKCJ010000215.1:514-2328 GCA_964550885.1 uncultured Rubrivivax sp.
CAGCAGCAGCCGCGCCAGCAGCACCGCCCACAGCGGCATCAGGTAGAACAGCAGCACCACCCGGACCACGTCGCCGATCGTGACCCCCCAGTTGAACGCGGCGTTGGTGCTGCCGGCTGCGAGCATCAGCCCCCACAGCGCCGGCGCGCGCCGCAGCTCGGCCCAGCCCGAAGGCCGCGCCAGCGTGATCAGGCCGACGCCGACCAGGTACACCAGCGCGGTCGACCACAGCGGGTGCAGCCCGTGGCCGTGCAGCCAGCGCAGCGGCCACCACGACACGCCCCAGACGAAGGCGTTGAACACCAGCCCGGCCAGCGGCGCGGCGGCGGCGCGGCTCAATGCCGGTCCGATCGGGCGATCGCCAGCAGCCGCTCGACCTCGTCCAGGTGCAGCAGCCGGTTGCGCGCGTGCCAGCGGCGGATCAGCTCCATCGTCGCCGCCACCACCAGCCCGAAGGCCGCGATCGCCGCGAAGGCCGACAGCCCGAAGCGGGTCATGCCGGCGTAGAACGCGCCCAAGCCGAGGATGCAGGCCTGCTCGTTGAAGTTCTGGACCGCGATCGAGCGGCCGGCGCCCATCAGGTTGTGGCCGCGGTGCTGCAGCAGCGCGTTCATCGGCACCACCAGGAAGCCGCCCAGCCCGCCCAGCAGCATCAGGAACGGCGCGGCGACCCACACGTGCTGGATCGCGATCATCCCCACCAGCAGCAGCCCCATCGTCAGCCCCACCGGGATCACCGCGGTCGCGCGGTCCAGCTTCATCGTCGCCGACGCGACCAGCGCGCCGACGCCGGTGCCGATCGCGACCACGCCGACCAGCGTCGACGCCTGGGTGGTCGAGTAGCCGAGCGCGGCCGCCGCCCAGGCGAGCACGATGTAGCGCAGGTTGCCGGCCACGCCCCAGAACAGCGTGGTCGTCGCCAGCGAGATCTGGCCCAGCCGGTCGCGCCACAGCCGCACGTTGCAGCGCGCGAAGTCGCGCAGCAGCTCGCCCAGGCCGGGCATCGGCTGCAGCGGCGCCTCGGTGCGCGGGATGTACAGGTTGAACACCGCCGCGACCACGTAGATGCCGATGATCGCGAAGATCGCCGCCTCGGGCGGCGTCTGCACGCCCAGGTCCATCGGCAGGAACGCCATGCCCAGCAGGTGCGCGGCCACGCGCGGCCCGATCAGCTGGCCGCCCAGCAGCACGCCGAGGATGATCGACGCGATCGTCAGCCCCTCGATCCAGCCGTTGGCCTTGACCAGCTGCGACGGCGGCAGCAGCTCGGTCAGGATGCCGTACTTGGCCGGCGAGTACGCAGCCGCCCCGAGCCCGACCACCGCGTAGGCCAGCAGCGGGTGGGTGCCGAACAGCATCATCACGCAGCCCACCGCCTTGACCGCGTTCGACGTGAACATCACCTTGCCCTTGGGCACCGCGTCGGCGAAGGCGCCGACCACCGGCGCGAGCAGCACGTAGAACAGCGCGAACATCGGCACCAGCGCGGCGCGCTGCCACTCGGGCGAGTCGACCGAGCGCAGCAGCTCGACCGCGGCGACGAACAGCGCGTTGTCGGCGAGCGAGCTGAAGAACTGCGCCGCCATGATGGTCGAGAAGCCCTTCTTCATCGGCTACGCGCTGGCTGCTCGCGGCGCCGCCGGTCGGGGCGCACGGCGGGCACGTGGTCTCGTCGAGGGCTCCGCTGACGAAAAGGGCTGGCCGGCGTGGCGCCGGCCCAGGGCGCGGCGGTTATAGCACGCAGCCTGCGGCGGGCTGCGGCGCTGGCACAATGCCCGGCGCCGAGCTGCGCAGCACCGACGTGCCCCGACCGA
>CAZKCJ010000215.1:2338-5408 GCA_964550885.1 uncultured Rubrivivax sp.
ATCCAAGCCCTGATCCACGTCGACGCGCTCGCGCACAACCTCGCGCGCATCCGCGCCGCCGCGCCCGACTCGAGGGTCTGGGCGGTGGTCAAGGCCAACGCCTACGGCCACGGCATCGAGCACGCGTACGCGGGCCTGCGCGGCGCCGACGGCTTCGCGCTGCTGGACCTGGCCGAGGCCGAGCGCATCCGCAGCCTGGGCTGGCGCGGGCCGGTGCTGCTGCTCGAAGGCGCGTTCGAGCCGCGCGACCTGGAGGCCTGCTCGCGGCTGGACCTGTGGCACGTGGTCCACTGCGAGCAGCAGATCGACTGGCTCGCCGGCCACAAGGCGCAGCAGCCGCAGCGCGTGTTCCTGAAGCTGAACAGCGGCATGAACCGGCTGGGCTTCGCGCCCGACGCGCTGCGCGCCGCCTGGGCGCGCGTCGCGGCGCTGCCGCAGGTGGCCGAGGTCGCGCTGATGACCCATTTCGCCGACGCCGACCGCGACGGCGGCCTCGAGCGCCAGGCAGCGGTGTTCACCGCGGTCACCCGCGACCTGCCGGGCGAGCGCAGCCTGGCCAACAGCGCGGCCACGCTGCGCGCCGCCGGCCGCAGCGAGATCGGCGGCGACTGGGTGCGCGCCGGCATCGCCTGCTACGGCAGCGCGCCCGACTTCCCCGCGCACGACATCGCGCACTGGGGCCTCGCGCCGACGATGACGCTGCGCACGCGGCTGATCGCGGTGCAGGCGCTGCGGCCGGGCGACTGCGTCGGCTACGGCAGCCGCTTCAGCGCGCCCGCGCCGATGCGCATCGGCATCGCCGCCTGCGGCTACGCCGACGGCTACCCGCGCCACTGCGACACCGGCACGCCGGTGCTGGTCGACGGCGTGCGCACCCGCACCCTCGGCCGGGTGTCGATGGACATGCTGGCGGTGGACCTGACGCCGGTGCCCGGCGCCGGCGCCGGCAGCGAGGTCACGCTGTGGGGCCGCGGCCCCGGTGGCGCGGTGCTGCCGATCGACGAGGTCGCGCACGCCGCCGGCACGATCGGCTACGAGCTGATGTGCGCGCGCGCCGCGCGGGTGCCGGTCGGCGTCGCCGCCTGAGGGCGCACTACACTGCGCCGCGCCGGCCGCGCGCATGCGGCCACCAACCAACGGAGCACGAACCCCATGGGCATCATCGGCACGATCGTCGTCGGCCTGGTCGTCGGCGCGCTGGCGCGCTGGCTGATGCCGGGCGAGCAGAAGATGGGCTGGATCATGACGATCCTGCTGGGCATCGGCGGCTCGGTGGTCGCCGGCTTCCTCGGCCGCGCGCTCGGCTGGTACGAGCCCGGCCAGGGCGCGGGCTGGATCGCGTCGGTGCTGGGCGCGCTGCTGCTGCTGTTCGTCGTCGGCAAGCTGCGCAAGTGACCGCGCTCGGCGGCGCGAACCTCGTCGAGCAGCTGCGCGCCCAGGTGCGCTTCGAGCCGCTGCGCGCTTCCGGTCCCGGCGGGCAGAACGTCAACAAGGTGGCCAACGCGGTGCAGCTGCGCTTCGACATCCGCGCATCGTCGCTGCCCGACGCAGTCAAGGCGCGGCTGCTGGCGCGGCCCGACCAGCGCATCAGCAGCGACGGCGTGGTCGTGATCCGCGCGCAGACCCACCGCAGCCTGCCGCGCAACCAGGCCGACGCGCTGGCGCGGCTGCTGGCGCTGGTGCAGGCCGCGGCCGCGCCGCCGCCGCCGCGGATCCCGACCCGCCCGAGCGCGGCCGCGCAGCGCCGCCGGCTGGACCAGAAGGCCCGGCACGGCCAGCTCAAGGCCGCCCGCCGCCGCGGCGCCGAGTAGCGCCGCGCCGGACGCGCTACCCGGTGCGGCCCGGCGACAATGCCGGCGATGGCGCGCGACCGCACCGAGTTCGTCTGCACCGCCTGCGGCGGCACGAGCCCGAAGTGGCTGGGCAAGTGCCCGCACTGCGAGGCCTGGAACACGCTGCAGGAGACCCGCGCCGAGACGCCCGGCGCGCACCGCTTCCAGGCGATCGCGCCGGCGCAGGCGGTGGCCACGCTGTCCGAGATCGTCGCCGCCGAGCTGCCGCGCACCCCCACCGGGCAGGAGGAGCTGGACCGCGCGCTCGGCGGCGGCATCGTCGCCGGCGGCGTGGTGCTGATCGGCGGCGACCCGGGCATCGGCAAGAGCACGCTGCTGCTGCAGGCCGCCGACAGCCTGGCGCGCACGCCGGGCGGCGACGATGCGGCCGCCACCCGCGGGGACGGCGCGGGAATGCGCGTGCTGTACGTGACCGGCGAGGAGAGCGGTGCGCAGGTCGCGCTGCGCGCGCGCCGGCTCGGGCTGGACGGTCGCCGGGTGCGGGTGCTGGCCGAGATCCAGCTGGAGAAGATCCTGCATGCGCTGCGCACCGAGGCACCGGCCTTCGGCGTGATCGACTCGATCCAGACGCTGTACTCCGACGCGCTCAGCTCCGCGCCGGGCTCGGTCGCGCAGGTGCGCGAGTGCGCGGCGCAGCTGACCCGCCACGCCAAGGCCAGCGGCACCGCGCTGGTGCTGGTCGGCCACGTCACCAAGGACGGCAGCCTCGCCGGCCCGCGCGTGCTGGAGCACATCGTCGACACCGTGCTGTACTTCGAGGGCGACACCCACTCCAGCTTCCGGCTGGTGCGCGCGATCAAGAACCGCTTCGGCGCTGTCAACGAGATCGGCGTGTTCGCGATGACCGACCGCGGCCTGAAGGGCGTGGCCAACCCGAGCGCGATCTTCCTGTCCACGCACGGCGAGCCGGTGCCGGGCGCGTGCGTGCTGGTCACGCTGGAGGGCACGCGGCCGCTGCTGGTCGAGGTGCAGGCGCTGGTCGACGCCGGCGGCCCGAGCCCGCGGCGGCTGTCGGTGGGGCTGGACCGCGACCGGCTGGCGATGCTGCTGGCGGTGCTGCACCGTCACGCCGGCGTCGCCTGCATGGACCAGGACGTGTTCGTCAACGCGGTCGGCGGCGTGCGCATCGCCGAGCCGGCCGCCGACCTGGCGGTGCTGCTGGCGATCCAGAGCTCGCTGCGCGGCAAGCCGCTGCCGCGCGGCTTCGTCGCCTTCGG
>CAZKCJ010000216.1:0-5396 GCA_964550885.1 uncultured Rubrivivax sp.
GCGCGGCTTCGCGCCGGCGCCGCCGGCCACCGCCGATCGCGCCCAGCAGCAGCCCGCCGCCGGCCAGCGCGAGCGCGCCCGAGGCGAGCAGCGGCTGCTCACCCAGCAGCCGGGTCACGCCGCCGGCCGCCGCCGTCGACTGCGGCCCGTAGTTCAGCCACGAGGTGCGCCGCGTCGAGCTCTCGAGCTTCTGCAGCCGCTGCTCGGTCTGCGCCTTCTCGCGCAGCACGGTGTCGTACTCGTTGATGATCGTCTGGTCCTTGATCAGGTCGGACCAGCCGTGGCTGTAGGTCCAGCCGCCCGGGTTCACGTGCTGCAGCCCCTTCATGTAGCGCGCGATGTGCTGCTCCCACATCTCGGCGAAGGTGCGGTCGACCACGGTCGAGGTGTTGCCCTTGCTGAAGAAGAACGAGTTGAACGCGCCGGGTTCGTCCTTCTCGGGCTCGGGCAGCGCCGGGCGGTTGGTCTTCTGGCCGACCAGCAGCTTGTCGTCGTAGAGCTTCTGCACGACCGCGCGCGAGTCCTCGACCAGCTTCACGCCCTCCTTGATGCCGGAGTCGACCATGTCGAGGTAGGTGGTCGCGAAGCGCGCGCTGTGGCACTGCATGCAGGTTGCCGCCCACGCGTCCTTGCGCGTCTTGAACCACGGGTGGTCGAGGTTGTCGGCGATGTTCTTGAACGGCAGGAAGCCCCAGCGCACCTTGCGCGTGACGTTGTGGCTGTACTCGCCCTGGTACTCCATGTGGCAGGTCTGGCAGGTCGGCGCCGACTGCCCGCCCTTGGTGAACGCGTCGGCCAGGCGCGCGTTCCAGTCCCACTGGCCGCCCAGCGTCTGGTAGCGGGTGCCGTGCTTGGACAGCAGGTACTGCTCGTACTCGTTGTGGTCGACGCCGTTGTGGCAGGTCGAGCAGGCCTCGGGCTTGCGCGCCTCGACGGTGGAGAACTCGTGCCGCGTGTGGCAGCCGTCGCAACGCGGCTGGTTGTAGTGGCACATCGTGCAGCCGGCGGCGACCTCGCGCTGCTGCAGCGCGGCCCAGGTGGCGGTCTCGACGTTGGCCATGTAGTCCAGCGCGTGCGACGGGTGGCCCTGCTCCCACTGCTTGTGCGGCCAGACCTGGGTGTCGAACTCGGACTCGGCCTCGGCGAACTGCCGGATGTGGCAGGTGCCGCAGTCGGCGCGGCTGGGCAGGCGCAGGTCGCGCGCGTGGTTGCCGGCGGTCTTGCCCACGCCCAGGTGGCAGTCGGCGCAGCCCACCTCCTTCAGCGGCGTGCCTGCCGCGAGCAGGCCCTGCGCGCGCAGGTTGGACTCGACCTCGGCGAGGATCTCCTTCTTGTACGCGCGCGTGTCGGTGGCGGGCAGCGCGCGCAGCGCGTCGAGGTTGGCGTGCACGCTCTTCTGCCACGACTGCACCCAGCCGTGGGTGACGGTCTGGTGGCACTGCACGCAGTCCCCGGCCTTGACGTCGATCGCCGGGTCGGCCGGCGGCTTGTAGAACAGCGCCGGCGCCATGTACTGGTCGAGCGGGATCGGCTCCCACCACTTGGCGAGCTTGCCCTTGTTCAGGTTGCGCTTGTAGCGCGCGGCGAGCGCGTTGTAGAGCTCGGTCGGCTTGGCGTCGCGGCTCAGGTTCAGCGCCTTCAGCTGCTCGTCGGGCACGGTGTCCCAGATCTGCGCCTGCGCGAAAGTGACGGCCAGCAGCGCCAGCAGCACGGCGACGACGCTACGCATCCAGCAGGTCTTCATCTCGCGCCCCCTCCTCACTCGCTTCGCTCGCCCGCGCGGTCAGCCGGGTGGGTGACCGCGCAGCGGATGGGTGTCCAAACCCCACGCGCTGCCGATCGTCCGGCCCGCGCCCGAAGGCCACAAGGGCCACCCGGCCATTCCGGGATGGAGCCATCGGGCGACGCCGGCCCGAACGAGGGTAAGTCCCGAGGTGCGGCCGCCACGCGGTCGCGCGGTCGCGCGGTCGCGCGCTCACGCGGTCGCGCGGTGTAGCCGCCGCAGCCACCTGCGCCGGTTCACGGCGCTCGACTGCGAAGACGGTTGCTCAGCCGAGCGGCTGCAGCGCGAGCGCCAGGCGCTCGACGCCGGCGTCGATCTCGCGCTCGTCCAGCGCCGCGTAGCCGAGCATCAGCGCGCGCTCCCAGCGCTGCGCGATCGCCGCGTCGCCGCACCAGGCGTTGCCGCTGTGCAGGCTGTACACGCCGACGCCGTGCATGCGCGCGCGGCGTTCGATCTCCAGCGCCGGCGGCAGCGCGGGCGCCGCCTGCCACAGCACGTGCAGCCCGGCGTGCGCGCCCTGCAGCCCGGCCACCCCCAGCCGGCACGCGAGGGCCGCGGCGAGCGCGTCGCGGCGCTGCGCGTAGTGCTTGCGCAGCCGACGCAGGTGGTGCAGGAAGCCGCCGTCGTCGACGAACGCGGCCATCGCCGCCTGGATCAGCCACGACGAGCCGTTGGTCAGCAGGCCCTTGACGGTGACCGCGTCGCAGCGCAGCTCGGCCGGCACCACCATGTAGCCCAGCCGCAGGCTCGCCGCCAGGTTCTTGGAGAAGGTGCCGAGGTAGATCACCTGGTCGGCCGGGTCGTCGGCCTTCAGCGCCGGCAGCGGCGCGCTGTCGTACCAGAAGTCGCTGTCGTAGTCGTCCTCGATCAGGTAGCCGCCGCCACGTCGCGCCCAGTCCATCCACGCGCGGCGGCGCGGCGGCGACAGCGGCACGCCGCTCGGGTACTGGTGCGCTGGGGTCAGGTACATCAGCCGCACCTCGGGCGGCAGCGTGCCGGGGACCGCGCCCTCGGCGTCCACCGGCACCGGCAGCACGCGCGCGTCATGGCTCGCGAACACGTGGGCGGCACCGGCGTAGCCCGGTGCCTCCATGCCGACGCCGTCGCCGCCGCGCAGCAGCAGCCGCGCGACGATGTTGATGCCCTCCTGGATGCCGTTGGTGACGATCACGTCGTCGGCGCTGCAGACGATGCCGCGGGTCGCGCCCAGGTGCGCGGCGACCGCGCGGCGCAGCCGCAGCAGCCCCGCCGGGTCGCCGTAGGTGCCGTCGTCGGACTGCATCGCCGCGAGTGCGTGCTCGATCAGCTTGCGCGCGGTGCGCGCCGGGAACAGCCGCGGGTCGGGCCGGCCGACCCAGAAGTCGAACGGCGGGCGGCTGCCGTCGGCGGCGCGCGGCGACTCCAGCGCGTGCATGCGGCCGCGAAAGGGCGGCCGGTGGCGCTCGCCCGACGGGGCCGGCGACTGCGGTGCCGGCGGCTGCGGTGCCGCCGGCGGCAACGCTGCGCGCGCGCCCAGCGGCTGCACGCCCAGCGTGGTGACGAAGGTGCCCTGCGGCGGGCGCGCCTCGAAGAAACCCTCGGCCGTGAGCCGCTCGTAGGCGAAGGCGACGGTGTTGCGCGACACGCCGAGCTCGGCCGCAAGTTGCCGGGTGGCCGGCACCCGCATGCCGGGCTTGAGCCGGCCGGAGCCGATCTGCCGCACGAACTCCTCGAACAGCTGCTGCTGCAGCGTGCTGCCCGCTTCGGCCTGCAGACGGATCGGGACTTGCATGCGCGCCACCCACTCGGGAACGGATGCCCGGCGCAGCCCATCGCGCCGGCGTTGCGGGCCGCGCGGCCAGGCGCCGCGCTCGGCTGCCCGGGCCGGTGCGTGGCGGCGATGCCGGCGCGCCGGCCGAGGCGCGCGGATCCTAACCGCGCCTGCGGCCGCGTGCAGGCCGCGGGCCATTGGCGCGGCGCAGCGGTGGCGCGGACGCCGGCGGCCCGCCGCCGCCGTGCATGCGGACGCGGTGGGCCCGGCGCCGCCGTGCATGCGGCGGACGCAGCGGGCCCGGCGCGTCAGGCCGGGCGCGGCGCGAACTGCGCCTCGAGCTCGCTGCGCAGCGCGTAGGCACGCGTGCCGGTATCGATCGCGACGTCGGCCCAGACGAGGCTGTGCCCCTTCTTCACCGGCCGCACGACGCGTACGTCGTGCGCGAGGCCAAGCGGCAGGCCGCCCGCTGCGAGCGACGCCGCCGCCGGCTGCAGCTTGCCCCAGACCGTGTAGCCGCCCTCGCCGTCGAGCAGGTCGCCGGGCTGCAGGTCGCGCTTCGCGGTCGCGACGACGTCGGCGTTCCAGCAGGTCGCAACGCCGGTCGGCTCGCGCCGCAGCGCGAGGCTCGCGACCGAGTAGCCGACCTCGAGCCCGATCAGGTGCCAGCGCTTGTACAGCGTGAAGTAGCGCCCGCTCGGGTCGGTGTGCGCGTTGTACTCCTCGAAGCAGTGGCGCACGTAGTCGGTCTCGCCCTCGACCGTGACCCACACGCCCATGCGGATGTCGTAGGGCACGACGCGGCCGTCGGCCTCGAGCGACGAGATCACCTCGACCATGCCCTTCTTCTCGAGCACGCCGCCCTCGCTTCGCGGCCGGGTGACGAAGGGAATGTCGGCGATGCTTGCCGGCGGGTAGCGCAGCCCGCCCGACGGCACCGCGAGGCCGGTCGCGTTGGCGACCGCGGTGCTCTCGATCGCGGGCTTGGAGCCGTCGAGAAAGCTGTTGAACATCTTCGGGTTCAGTCCGCCGCGCTCGGCCTGCTCGGGCGTCAGCCCGTAGTAGCCCCAGACCGTCTCGGGCGTGCTGTCGCAAAAGTGCGGCAACCACTTGTGGCCGCGCCCGGCGGCGACGACCGGGAAGCCGCAGGTGCGCGCCCAGTCGACGAGATCGCAGATCAGCGCCGGCTGATCGCCGAACGCGAGGCTGTAGAGCACGCCGGCTTCGGCCGCGCGCTTGGCGAGCAGCGGCCCGCAGAACGCATCGGCCTCGACCGTCACGTTGACCACGTGCTTGCCGTGCGCGAACGCGTGCAGGCAGTGGTCGACCGCGGCGATCGGGTGCCCGGTGCACTCGACGACGATGTCGATCGCCGGGTGCGCGACGAGCGCGCGCCAGTCGTCGCCGACGTGCGTGCTGCCGTCGCGCAGCGCGGCGTCGAGCGTCGGTGCCGCGAAGCGCTGCGCGTCCCAGCCGACGCGCGCGAGGTTGCACCGCGCGGCGTCGGGCGCGCGGTCGGCGATGCCCGCCAGGTGCACGCCCGGCGTGCGCGGAATCTGACTCAGGTACATCGAGCCGAACTTGCCGGCGCCGATCAGCGCGACGCGGATCGGCCGCCCCTCGGCGGCGCGTTGCTGGAGTTGAAGGTGAAGGCTCATGGTGCAAGCTTGATCACGGCGCGCACGAGGCGGCGCGCCGGCTGGCCGAAACGCTTTGGAGTATGGCCCGCGCGCGCCTTGGCCGGCAAAGCAAGCTGCGCGCCGCAGCCGTTCCACGGCCGACGACGCACGCGGCGAGCAGGCGAGCTCAATGCGGATGCTCAGCCCAGGCGCAGCGCGGCGACGCCGCCGACGATGATCAGCG
>CAZKCJ010000217.1:0-5357 GCA_964550885.1 uncultured Rubrivivax sp.
GCAGGAACGGCAGCCCCAGCGCCGCCGCGTGCAGCGCCAGCGCCAGCGTGAAGTTGCTGTGGTCGACCATCTGCAGCGGCTGCGGCACGCCGTCCTCGACTGCGCGGCGGAAGTTGTAGGCCGAGCCCATCATCACGTTGCCGACCCACGCGGCCTGCACCCGCCGCACGCAGCCGGCGCCGATCAGCTGGTCGAACAGGATGTCGGAGATCGGCCCGATCAGCGTCAGCTCGCGCCGGCGCTGGCGGATCAGCTCGTGGCCGACGGCGAAGGGGATCATGCTCTCCAGCTGCAGGCCGAGCGCGACGCTCGCGCCGTCGGGGACGAAGCGCGCGACCGCGTCGTGCAGCGTGCTCAGCTTGCTGCTCATCGCGTCCAGAAGCCCTCGCGGTCGTAGGCGCGCATCGCGCGCAGCTCGGCGCGCGTGGGCGGCGGCGTCTGGTGCACCTGCGGCGACACCGGCAGCGCCCAGCCGGTGTGCGCGAGCACCTCGTCGACGCTGGTGCCCGGATGGTGGCTGTCGAGGTACGCGTCGCCGTCGGCGCCGAAGCGCAGCACCGCCTTGGTGGTGATCACCGCGGCCGGGCCGCCGCGCGCCAGCCGGCCGCTGCGCCACGGGCCGAAACCGGGGCTGGTCACGTAGCGCACCCGCTCGGGCAGCCGCTCCCGGCGGTGCTCGAGCAGCGCGACGAAGCGTTGCGACAGCGTCGCGATGTCGCAGGCGCCGCCGCTGCCCGGCAGCCGCGTCGTCTGCCCGGACGCAGCCTGCACCTCGGTCGAGTTCAGGTTGCCGTGGCGGTCGACCTCGGCCGCGCCCAAAAAGCCCAGGCTGACCCGGCCGCGCTGCAGCAGCGCCATGCACTCGAGCATGCCCAGGCAGGTGCGTGCGCCACTGATGTTGGGGCCATCGGACATCGTGTACAGCAGCTCGCGCGCCGGCGCGTCGCGCAGGACGCCGTTCTCGAACACGCCGACCGCGCCCGGCGCGTGCGTGCGCTTGGCGACGACGAAGGCAATCAGCGGCAGCCGCATGCCGACGAAGACGACGTCGCCGTCGCGGACCTCGCGCGCGGCCGCGGCGACCATCAGCTCGGCGGCGGTGTAGCTCATCGCCGGGGCAGCGCGAACGCCACTGCGGCAACGCGGCCTGGCCCGCGACTGTGCCGCGCACCGGCGCGCACCCGCGCTGCCGGACTCGCCGCGCCGGCGGCGGCTCGGGCATGGTTGCTGACGATCGACACGGAAGGAGGAAGCGTTCGACGGGGCCGCTCGATCCTAATCCGCGCTCGGGCCTGGCGCGCAGTCGGGCGGCCGTCGTACAGCAGGCAACAGGGTCGAACGCGAGCAGCAGCGATGCATCAAGGACGCGCGGCTTCACCGACCGCATCCGCCAGCGCGCAGCGCCGCGCGACCGGCTGCGCAGCAGGGCCTGCAGTCGGGCCGAGAATTGCGCGCCCGCCTGCCGCCGCCTGTTCGCCCGCCGTGTCTGCACCCCAGCCCGCACAACCCGCATCACTGAGCGCCGCGCAGGTGATCGCGGTCGGCGTGGTCGCGCTCGCGCTGGCGATGGGTATCGGCCGCTTCGCGTTCACGCCGCTGCTGCCGCTGATGCTGCGCGACGGCGACATCGGCGCGGCCACCGGCGCCGAGTGGGCTGCGCTGAACTACGCCGGCTACCTGATCGGCGCGCTGACCGCGGCGCGCGTGGCCGCCGACCTGCGGCGCGCGCAGCTGCTGGGGCTGTGGGGCGTGGTGCTGACGACGCTGGGGGTGGGCGCGCTCGGCGGCGCCTGGCTCGCACCCGGCGGCGCGCTGCTGCGCACGCTGGCCGGCGTGTGCAGCGCCTGGGCCTTCGTCGGCGTCAGCAGCTGGTGCCTGGGCGACCTGGCGCGGCGCGGCAGCTCGCACCTGAGCGCGTGGATCTACACCGGCGTCGGCCTGGGCATCGCCGCGGCCGGCCTGCTGACCTGGCTCGGCGGCCGCCAGCCGGCGCGCGTGCTGTGGCTCGAGCTCGGCCTGCTCGCCTGGCTCGGCACGCGCTACGTGCAGCGACGGCTGCCGCGCACGGCTGCGGCTGCGACATCGGCTGCGGACCCGACTGCGGCGGACGCAGCTGCAATCGCTGCCGACGGTGCCGCAGCGCCGGCAGGCACGGCGACCGCGGCGCGCTCTGAGGTCACGGCACCCGCGGGCGCAGCGACGGCAGCGCGCACCGCGGTCACGGCTCCTGCGGACGCAGCGTCGTCAGCGCACACGACGGTCACGGCACCCGCGGGCGCGGCGACGGCAGCGCGCAGCGAGGGCGCGGCACCTGCGGACGCGGCGGCGGCAGCGCGCAATGCGGGCCCGACGCCCGCGCACGCCGCCGCAGCACCATCGACGGCGAAGGCCGCAGCTCGCGGCCAGCGGATGCTGGTGTGGTGCTACGCGAGCTTCGGTTTCGGCTACATCGTGCAGGCGACCTTCCTGCCGGCGATGGCGCGCGAGCAGGTGTCCGACCCGCTGGTCTTCGGCCTGACCTGGCCGGTGTTCGGGCTGGCCGCGGTGCTGTCGGTGGCGGCCGCCGCGCGCTGGCTTGGCAGCTGGCCGCGCCGGCGGGTGTGGGGGCTGGCGCAGGCGACGATGGCGCTGGGCACTGCGCTGCCGCTGGTCACGCAGGCAATCTGGGCGCTGGCCTGCTCCGCCCTCTTCGTCGGCGGCACCTTCATGGTGACGACGATGGCTGGGCTGCAGCTGGCGCGCGAGCGCTCGCCCGCCGACCCGACGCCGCTGCTCGCGCGGATGACGACCGCGTTCGCCGCCGGCCAGATCGCCGGCCCGGTGTTCGTGCGGCTGTTCGGCGGCCAGCCCTGGCTGGGCCGCGCGCCGCTGTTCTGGGCGAATGCGCTGGCGACCGCGCTGCTGCTGGGCAGCGCGCTGTGGCTCGCACGCGCGCCACGCACGCGTTCGCGCTGAGCGGCCGCAGCGCCCCGGCCGCCTGCGTGTCGGTGCGGCTCGGTGCGGCTCGGTGCGTCTCGTTGCTCGGCTCGGCTCGGCTCGATCCGGCTCGATGCGACTCGATGCGACTCGGTTTGCTGTGCGCGCACCGCGCGTGCACGCACCGCGCGTGCGCGCGCCGATCGACGCAGCCCCGGTCGCTCGCCGCCGGGGACGAGTTCGCCGACGCGCATGCGACGCGCAGACGTCGCAGTCGCTGCCGCGCACGCGTCGCCGCTGCTCGCGCGATCCCTGCGTCGCCCGCGTCGCCCGCGTCACCAACGTCGCCCGCGTTGCCAACGTCGCCAGCGCGCCGCCCGATCCCCTGCCGAATCCCCAGCCTTGCCAACGATTGCCTGGGCAACTAACATCGCTGCTTTGCCCGGTGCCCTTCGTGCCCCCGTCGACCCCTGCTGCCCCAGCCGCCACCGCGCGGCGGCAGCGCAGCACCCGACACTTCCGCGGCGACCGCTACCGGATCGACGACTCGGTCGGCTACCTGCTCAAGCTCGCGGTGGCCGCGCTGCGCCGCCGGCTCGACCGACGGATGACGCAGTACGACCTGACCGGCGTGCAGATGCTGCCGCTGGTGCTGATCGCCCGCGGCGCGTGCCGCACCGCCGCCGAGGTCGCGCGCTTCAACGGCACCGACGCCGGCGCCACCACCCGCATGCTCGACCGGCTGGAGGCCAAGGGCCTGCTCGCGCGCACGCGCAGCGCCAGCGCCCGCCGCGTGGTGCAGCTCGAGCTGACCCCCGCCGGGCGGGCGCTGGCCGCGAAGATCCCGTACGCGATCGCCGAGGTGCTGAACGAGGCGCTGTGCGACTTCAGCGCCGCCGAGGTCGACACGCTGCGCCGCATGCTGCGCCGGATCGTCGCCAACGCGGAGGCTGCTTGAGCCGTCGCGCGCGCACCACGCTGCCCGCCGCGCCCGCCTGCGCCCCGCACCCGTCATCACGATGACCGACGCCACCGATCCACCCGCCGCCGGCAAGCCTGGCGCCGCTGCGTCGACTGCAGCGACTGCACCGGCTTCGCCGGCCGCACCCGCAGCACCGGCCGCACCCGCAGCACCGGCCACACCGGCAGGACCGACATCAGCGGCCGCAACGGCTACACCCGTTGCGCCGAACGCCGCCGCCGGCGCTGTGCCCACCGCACCCGCGGCCAACGGCTCGCGCCGCCGCGCGCTGCTGGGGCTGAGCCTGCTGGTCCTGCTCGCCGCCGTCGGCTGGGGCGCGTACTGGTACCTGTACGAGCGCCACTACGAGAGCACCGACAACGCCTACGTCAGCGGCAACCTGGTGCAGGTGACGCCGCAGATCGCGGGCACGATCGTGCGCATCAACGCCGACGAGACCGACTTCGTCCGCGCCGGCGACACCGTGATCGAGCTCGACCCGGCCGACGCGCGGCTCGCGCTCGAGCAGGCGCAGGCGCAGCTGGCGCAGACGGTGCGCGAGGTGCGCGCGCTGCGCGCGACCAGCGCGTCGTTCGACGCAGCGGTCGCGCAGCGCGACGCCGAAGTCGCGCGCGCGCGCAGCAGCGCCGCCAAGGCAGCCGAGGACCTGGCGCGGCGGCAGGCGCTGGCCTCCAGCGGCGCGGTCTCGGCCGAGGAGGTGCAGCACGCCGCCACCGCGCTGGCCGACGCGAACAGTGCGTTGGCGGCCGCACAGGCCGCGGCCGCGGCGGCGCGCGAGCAGGCCGCGGCCAACCGCGCGCAGATCGCCGGCACCACGGTCGCCACCCATCCGGCGGTGCGGCGCGCGGCCGAAGGCGTGCGCGAGGCCTGGCTCGCGCTGACCCGGGTGGTGCTGCCGGCGCCGGTCAGCGGCCACGTCGCCAAGCGCAGCGCGCAGGTCGGCATGCGGGTGCAGCCGGGCACGCCGCTGATGGCGGTCGTGCCGCTGGACCGCCTGTGGGTCGAAGCCAACTTCAAGGAGGTGCAGCTGCGCGACATGCGGATCGGCCAGCCGGTGCGCCTGAGCGCCGATCTGTACGGCAGCGGCGTCGAGTTCCACGGCCGCATCGAGGGGTTGGGCGTGGGCACCGGCGCCGCGTTCGCGCTGCTGCCGGCGCAGAACGCGACCGGCAACTGGATCAAGGTGGTGCAGCGGGTGCCGGTGCGGATCGCGCTCGATCCGGCCGATCTGGCCGCGCACCCGCTGCGCGTCGGGCTGTCGATGCAGGCGCGGGTCGACGTCGCCGACCGCAGCGGGCCGATGCTCGCGCAGGTGCCGCCGACTCAAGCCGCCGCGGCGACCACCGCCTTCGCCCCCGATACGGCGCAGGCCGATGCGCTGATCGAGCGGATCATCGCCGCCAACCTCGGCGCCGGCAGCGCGCACGCGCGCCGCGACGAGCGCAGCCGCGGCCAGCCC
>CAZKCJ010000218.1:0-5309 GCA_964550885.1 uncultured Rubrivivax sp.
ACCGCGCACTTCACGATCGGCTCGGGCACCAAGCTCGCGCTCGAGGACGCGATCGAGCTGACGCGCGAGTTCAAGGAGCACGGCACCGGCCGCGAGCAGATCGCCGAGGTGCTGCGCCGCTACCAGGAGGCGCGGCGCATCGACGTGCTGCGGCTGCAGAACGCCGCGTGGAACGCGATGGAGTGGTTCGAGGTGGTCGGCGAGCGCTACGCCGACCAGCTGCCGCCGGAGCAGCTGATGTACTCGATGCTGACCCGCAGCCAGCGCATCAGCCACGAGAACCTGCGGCTGCGCGACGCGGTCTGGCTGGGCGGCTACGAGCGCTGGTTCGCCGAGCACGCCGGCGTGCCGCTGGGCCCGAACCAGCCGGCGCCGCCGCCGATGTTCACCCCCTTCACCGCGCGCAGCGTCACGCTGAAGAACCGCGTGGTGGTGTCGCCGATGGCGCAGTACTCGTGCGTCGACGGGCTGCCGGCCGACTACCACCTGATGCACCTGGGTGCGCGCGCGATGGGCGGCGCCGGCCTGGTGATGGTCGAGATGACCTGCCCCAGCGCCGACGCGCGCATCACCCCCGGCTGCCCGGGGCTGTGGAACGAGGCCCAGCGCGACGCGTTCCGCCAGATCGTCGACCACGTGCACGCCAACACCGACGCGAAGATCGGCATCCAGCTCGGCCACGCCGGGCCGAAGGGCTCGACCAACGCGCCCTGGGACGGCGCCGGCGCCGACCACCCGCTGCCCGAGGGCAACTGGCCGCTAATCTCGGCCTCGGCGCTGCCGTACCTCGAGGAGGACGGGCAGGTGCCGCGCGCGATGACCCGCGCCGACATGGACCGGGTGCGCGACGACTTCGTGCGCAGCACGCGCTACGCGGCGCAGGCCGGCTTCGACTGGCTCGAGCTGCACTGCGCGCACGGCTACCTGCTGTCGGCCTTCATCTCGCCGCTGACCAACCGGCGCAGCGACGAGTACGGCGGCAGCCTCGCCAACCGGCTGCGCTGGCCGCTGGAGGTGTTCCGCGCGATGCGGGCGGCCTGGCCCGAGCAGCTGCCGATGTCGGTGCGGATCTCGGCGCACGACTGGGTCGACGGCGGGATCACGCCGCAGGATGCGGTCGAGATCGCGCGCGCGTTCAAGGAAGCCGGCGCCGACCTGATCGACTGCTCGTCGGGCCAGGTCAGCGCGCTGCAGCAGCCGACCTACGGCCGCATGTACCAGACGCCGTTCGCCGACCGCATCCGGCAGATGGCCGGCATCGGCACGATCGCGGTCGGCGCGATCACCGAGGCCGACCACGTCAACAGCATCATCGCCGCCGGCCGCGCCGACCTGTGCGCGATCGCGCGGCCGCACCTGGCCAACCCGGCGTGGACGCTGACCGAAGCAGCCAAGATCGGCTACACGCCGATCGCCTGGCCGAAGCAGTACCGCCAGGCCAAGCGCCAGCTGGAGACGCTGTTCGAGCGCGAGAAGGCGCTGCAGGCCGCCGCGCAACCCCGCGCCGCCGCGTGAGGCTGGCCGTGCAGCCCGCAGCCAGCGCCCGCCGGCGCGCGGCCCGGACGCCGTCGCCGCGCCAGCCGGTGCGCAGCGCCGGGCCCGCACCGCTGCTGGGCGACCAGGCGATCGGGCTGGAGGCGCGGGTCGCCGCCGACGACCACCTGTCGCTGAAGCTGTGGCTGCGGCTGCTGGCCTGCTCGACCGACCTGCAGACCGAGGTGCGCCGGCGGCTGCGCGCGCGCCACGGCATGTCGCTCGCGCGCTTCGACTACCTGGCGCAGCTGCTGCGCCACCCGGGCGGGCTGCGGATGAGCGCGCTGTCGCGCTACCTGATGGTCACCGGCGGCAACGTCACCGGGCTGACCGACCAGCTGGTCAAGGCCGGGCTGGTGCAGCGCGAGCTCGAGCCCGACGACCGGCGCTCGTGGCGGGTGTCGCTGACCCCTAAAGGCCGCAGGCTTTTTGAGAGAATCGCCGCCGAGCACGAGGGCTGGATCGTGAACCTGCTGGGCGGCATCAGCGACAGCGAGCGCACGCAACTCTATGCCCTGCTCGGCCGGCTGCGCGTGCAGCTGTCGGCCAGCCCCCAACCCGAGGAGGTCCCCGCACCATGAGCATCGATCCCGCACTGCTTGCCGGCAACCGGCGTCCCCAGGGCGGCTACCGCGCCCAGCACTTCCTGTGGACCGTCGAGGACGGCATCGGCACGGTGACGCTGAACCGGCCCGAGCGCAAGAACCCGCTGACCTTCGACTCCTACGCCGAGATGCGCGACCTGTTCAACCGGCTGCGCCACGCCGACGACGTGAAGGTCGTCGTGATCCAGGGCGCCGGCGACAACTTCTGCTCGGGCGGCGACGTGCACGAGATCATCGGCCCGCTGGTGTCGCTGAAGGCGCCCGAGCTGCTGATGTTCACGCGCATGACCGGCGACCTGGTCAAGGAGATGCGCCACTGCCCGCAGCCGATCGTCGCCGCGATCGACGGCGTGTGCGCCGGCGCCGGCGCGATCATCGCGATGGCCTCCGACCTGCGCTACGGCACCTCGCGCTCGAAGACCGCGTTCCTGTTCAACCGCGTCGGCCTGGCCGGCTGCGACATGGGCGCGTGCAACATCCTGCCGCGCATCATCGGCCAGGGCCGCGCGTCCGAGCTGCTGTACACCGGCCGCGCGCTCGGCGGCGACGAGGCCTACGCCTGGGGCTTCCTGAACCGGATCTGCGCGCCGGACAAGCTGGTGGCCGAGACCCGCGCGCTGGCCGAGGAGCTGCGCCGCGGCCCGACCTTCGCCAACGGCATCACCAAGAGCATGCTGCACCACGAGTGGGCGATGGACGTCGACCAGGCGATCGAGGCCGAGGCGCAGGCGCAGGCGATCTGCATGCTGACCGAGGACTTCAGCCGCGCCTACCACGCGTTCGTCGCCAAGCGCAAGCCGGTGTTCGAAGGCAACTGAGCGCGCAGCCCAGCCATGAGCGACACCCGTTACCTGGAGTGGCCGTTCTTCGAGCCGCGGCACGCCGAGCTGCAGCGCGGCCTGGACGCCTGGGCGCGCGCGCAGGTGCCCGGCATCGGGCACGACGACGTCGACGGCGCCTGCCGCCGGCTCGTCGCCGCGCTCGGCCGTGACGGCTGGCTGCGCTACGCGGTCGGCGGCACCGCCTGGGGCGGCGCCGCCGACACGCTGGACACGCGCGCGCTGTGCCTGATCCGCGAGACGCTGGCGCGCCACTCGGGCCTGGCCGACTTCGCGTTCGGCATGCAGGGGCTGGGCTCGGGCGCGATCTCGCTGCACGGCAGCGACGCGCAGAAGGCGAAGTACCTGACCCGGGTGGCCAGCGGCGAGGCGATCGCCGCGTTCGCGCTGTCCGAGCCACAGGCCGGCTCCGACGTCGCCGCGCTGGCCTGCAGCGCGCGCGCCGACGGCGACAGCGTGGTGCTGAACGGCGAGAAGACCTGGATCAGCAACGGCGGCATCGCCGACTTCTACGTGGTGTTCGCACGCGACGACCACGGCCCGGACACGCCGCGGCGCGGCGCACGCGGCATCTCGGCCTACATCGTCGAGGCCGGCACGCCCGGGCTGGACGCGAGCCAGCGCATCGACGTGATCGCGCCGCACCCGCTGGCGCAGCTGGCGTTCCGCGACTGCCGCGTGCCGGCGACGCAGCGCGTCGGCGACCCCGGTCAGGGCTTCAAGGTGGCGATGCGCACGCTCGACGTGTTCCGCACCTCGGTCGCCGCGGCCGCGCTCGGGATGGCGCGACGCGCACTGGACGCGGCGCTGCTGCGCGCGACCACCCGCCGCATGTTCGAGCAGCTGCTCGCCGACTTCCAGCTGACGCAGGCCACGCTCGCGCAGATGGCCACCACCATCGACAGCGCCGCGCTGCTGACCTACCGCGCCGCCTGGCTGCGCGACTGCGGCGAGAACGTCACCCGCGAGGCGGCGATGGCCAAGATGAGCGCCACCGAGGGCGCGCAGCGGGTGATCGACGCGGCGGTGCAGATGTGGGGCGGGCTCGGCGTGGTCAGCGGCGAGCCGGTCGAGCAGCTGTACCGCGAGATCCGCGCGCTGCGCATCTACGAGGGCGCGACCGAGGTGCAGCAGCTGATCATCGCGCGCGAGCTGTTGAAGGACCCGCGCGGCTGACCGGAGGAGCCCCATGACCGACCCGCAGATCGACACCTTCGCCCGCGACCGGCTGCCGCCGCCGCAGCTGCTGCCCGAGATCCTGCTCGACCAGCCGTTCCTGCAGTTCCCGGCGCAGCTGAACTGCGCGGTCGAGCTGCTCGACCGGCACGTCGCCGAGGGGCGCGGCGAGCGCGTGTGCCTGCGCACGCCAGAAGGCGCGAGCTGGAGCTACGCCGAGCTGCAGGCGCGGGTCGACCGGATCGCGCACGTGCTGGTGCGCGAGCTGGGGCTGGTGCCGGGCAACCGGGTGCTGCTGCGCGGGCCGAACAACCCGATGATGGCGGCCTGCTGGTTCGCGGTGGTCAAGGCCGGCGGCATCGCGGTCAGCAGCATGCCGCTGCTGCGCGCGGTCGAGCTCGAGCAGATGATCGACAAGGCGCAGATCAGCCACGCGCTGTGCGACCTGCGGCTGGTCGACGAGCTGCGCAGCGCCGCCGCCCGCTGCCCGACGTTGAAGCACCTGCGCTGCTTCCACGACGACAGCGCCGACGGGCTGGAGTCGGCGATGGCGCGCCACGACCAGCGCTTTGACGCGGTGCCGACCGCGGCCGACTCGACCTGCGTGATCGCCTTCACCTCGGGCACCACCGGCAAGCCCAAGGGCACGATGCACTTCCACCGCGACGTGATGGCCGCCTGCGCCTGCTGGCCGCCGCACGTGCTGCGCGCGACCGCCGACGACGTGTTCATCGGCAGCCCGCCGCTGGCCTTCACCTTCGGGCTGGGCGGGCTGCTGCTGTTCCCGATGAGCATCGGCGCGTCGACGGTGCTGACCGAGCGGGTGTCGCCGCCCGAGCTGCTGGATGCGGCGCTGAAGACCGGCGCGACCGTGCTGTTCACCGCGCCGACCTCGTATCGCGCGCTCGCGCTGTCGATGCCCGACGGCAAGCTGCCGGCCAACCAGCTGCGCAAGTGCGTGTCGGCCGGCGAGGCGCTGCCCGGCGCGACGCGCGCGCTGTGGCGGCGGGTCAGCGGCATCGAGATCATCGACGGCATCGGCTCGACCGAGCTGTTCCACATCTTCATCAGCGCCGACGAGCAGCACGCGCGCGACGGCGCCACCGGCAAGCCGGTGCCCGGCTACGTCGCCTGCATCATGGACGCCGACGGCAAG
>CAZKCJ010000219.1:0-5281 GCA_964550885.1 uncultured Rubrivivax sp.
GCGAGCTTCATGTTGCCGGTGCCCGAGGCCTCGGTGCCGGCGGTGGAGATCTGCTCGGACAGGTCGGCGCCAGGGATGATCGTCTCGGCCACCGACACGCCGTAGTTCGGCACGAACACCACCTTCAGCCGGCCGTTGACGCGCGCGTCGTGGTTGACGATGCGGCCGACGTCGTGCACCAGCCGGGTGATCTGCTTGGCCATGTGGTAGCTGGACGCGGCCTTGCCGGCGAACACCGCGGTGCGCGGCACCCAGTCGCGCTGCGGGTCGGCGACCAGCTGCTGCCAGTGGCCGACCAGGTGCAGCAGGTTCAGCAGCTGGCGCTTGTACTCGTGGATGCGCTTGACCTGCACGTCGAACAGGCTGGCCGGGTCGACCCGCTGGCCGGTGGTGGCCAGGATCAGCGCCGCCAGCCGGCGCTTGTTGGCCAGCTTGACCGCGAGGAAGGCCTCGCGGAACCCGGGGTCGTCGGCGAACGGGCGCAGCCGCTCGAGCTGGTCCAGGTCGAGCCGCCAGCGCGTGCCCAGGTGCCGGTCCAGCAGCGCGGCCAGGCCCGGGTTGCACTGCGCGAGCCAGCGCCGCGGCGTCACCCCGTTGGTCATGTTGGTGAAGCGCTCGGGCCACAGCGCCGCGAAGTCGGCGAAGATGGTGTCGACCAGCAGCTGCGAGTGCAGCGCCGACACGCCGTTGACCTTGTGGCTGCCGACGATCGACAGGTGCGCCATCCGCAGCCGGCGCTCGCCGTGCTCGTCGATCAGCGACAGCCGGCGCAGCAGCTCGTTGTCGTACGGTCGGCGCTGGGTTGCGTAGTCGAGAAAGGCCTGGTTGATCCGCAGGATGATCTCCAGGTGCCGCGGCAGCACCTGCTGCACCAGCGCGACCGGCCAGGTCTCGAGCGCCTCGGGCATCAGCGTGTGGTTGGTGTAGCTGAACACGCGCTGAGTCGTCGCCCAAGCCGCCTCCCAGGGCAGCGCGTGCTCGTCGCACAGCAGCCGCATCAGCTCGGCCACACCGATCGCCGGGTGGGTGTCGTTCAGGTGGATCGCGACCCGCTCGGCCAGGTTGTCCAGCCGGTGGTGCTCGGCCAGGTGGCGCGCGAGGATGTCCTGGATCGACGCGCTGGTGAAGAAGTACTCCTGCCGCAGCCGCAGCTCGCGCCCGGCAGGGGTGCTGTCGTTCGGGTACAGCACCCAGGAGATGTTCTCGTACTCGTTCTTCACCGCCGCGGCACGCGCGTAGTCGCCGCTGTTGAAGGCGTGCAGGTCCAGGTGCGCCGGCGCCGCCGCCTTCCAAAGCCGCAGCGTGCCGACGTGCTCGGTGCCGTGGCCGGGGACCACCATGTCGAAGGCCTTGGCGCTGACCTCGGCCGCCGGCACCCAGCGCGACAGGCCGCTGCCGTGCTCGACGTGGCCGCCGAAGCGCACCGGGAAGCGCACGTGCCGCCGCGGAAACTCCCACGGCGAGCCGTCGGCCAGCCAGGGGTCGGGCAGCTCGACCTGGCAGCCGTCGGCGATCGTCTGCGCGAACATGCCGTACTCGTAGCGGATGCCGTAGCCGAAGGCGGGCAGGCCGAGCGTGGCCATCGAGTCGAGGAAGCAGGCGGCAAGGCGCCCGAGCCCGCCGTTGCCCAGACCGGCGTCGGCCTCTTGCTGCTCGACTTCCTCGAGCTGGCGGCCGAGCGCGCGCAGCGCGGCGGCGGCGTCGCCGGCCAGGCCGAGCGCATCGAGCGCGTTGCCGAGCGTGCGGCCGATCAGGAACTCCATCGACAGGTAGTACACGCGGCGCTTGCCGCGTTCGGCCGCCTGGGTCGCGACCCAGCGCTGCGACAGCCGCTCGCGCGCGAGCAGCGCGAGCGCGCTCATCAGGTCGGCCGGCGTGGCTTCGGCCGGGGTCACGCCCAGGTGGTCGAGCAGCCGGTGATCGAGTTCGACTTGCAGCGGGGCGCCTTCACTGAGGTTCATGGACGGGATGACGGGGACGAAGCGGCTACGAAGGGCAAAGTATCGCGCCGCGCAGCAGCACGGCCGCCGCTGCGACGGCAGCGGCTGCAGGCTATTGCCGCTTCCCGCCGCGCGGCCGGGGCATCGCCGACAATCGGCGCCGGCGCGACCGGCGGCGCGAGCACGCAGGCGCCGAAGGCACTGGCGATGAACTCCAACTACCTGGCCCAGACGCTGGACCTGCCCAAGCGCACGGTGGCGCTGGTGCTGGCCGGCGGCCGCGGCAGCCGGCTGCACGACCTGACCGCCACCCGCGCGAAGCCGGCGGTGTATTTTGGCGGCAAGTTCCGGATCATCGACTTCGCGCTGTCGAACTGCCTGAACTCGGGCATCCGCCGCATCGGCGTGATCACTCAGTACAAGAGCCACAGCCTGCTGCGCCACCTGCAGCGCGGCTGGGCCTTCCTGAAGACCGAGATGAACGAGTTCGTCGACCTGCTGCCGGCGCAGCAGCGCGTCGACGACGAGAGCTGGTACCGCGGCACCGCCGACGCGGTGTCGCAGAACCAGGACATCCTCGACAGCTACGGCGCCGACTACGTGATCGTGCTCGCCGGCGACCACGTGTACAAGATGAACTACGCGCTGATGCTCGCCGACCACGTCGCGCAGGGGCGGCCGTGCACGGTCGGCTGCATCGAGGTGCCGCGCGCCGAGGCCAGCGCCTTCGGCGTGATGGCGGTCGACGAGGACCGGCGCATCGTCGACTTCGTCGAGAAGCCGGCCGACCCGCCGGCGCTGCCCGGCCGGCCCGACCGCGCGCTGGCGAGCATGGGCATCTACGTGTTCGACGCGGCCTTCCTGTACGACGAGCTGCGCCGCGACCTGGCCGATCCGGAGTCGAGCCACGACTTCGGCAAGGACATCATCCCGCGCGTGGTGCGCGAGGGCAACGCCGACGCGCACCCGTTCGCGCTGAGCTGCGTGGGCACCGAGGAGGGGCGCGAGCACTACTGGCGCGACGTCGGCACGATCGACGCGTACTGGGACGCGAACATCGACCTGACGGCGACCGACCCGCTGCTGAACCTGTACGACACGCGCTGGCCGATCATGACCTACCAGCCGCAGCTGCCGCCGGGCAAGTTCGTGCACAACCAGGACGACCGGCGCGGGCTGGCGGTGGAGTCGCTGGTGTCGGGCGGCTGCATCGTGTCTGGCCAGATCTTCCGCACGCTGCTGTTCTCGAGCGTGCGGGTGCACTCGTACGCGCAGGTCGCGTGGTCGGTGCTGCTGCCGCAGGTGCAGGTCGGCCGCGGCGTGCGCCTGAACCGCACAGTGGTCGACCGCGGGGTCGAACTGCCCGACGGCCTGGTCGTCGGCGAAGACGCCGAGGCCGACGCGCGGCGCTTCTTCCGCACGCCCAACGGCATCACGCTGGTGACCCGGGCGATGGTTGAACGGTTGAAGTGAAGCGCGTCGCTCGGTTGGCTTTCGGTACGTTGCGGCTCTTGGGCGTTGCACGTCGAGCGGTTGCCCGGGGGCTCGAGCGCGGTGCGCGGGGCCGGAGACGGGTTGGCCGACTCCGTTCAGCCAAGTTGTTATTCACGCCGTTGGCCACCCCGTCGGCAGCCCGGGCGGTAGTGTGCGAACGCCCCAATCCGCACGCGGCTCGAGGCAAGAGGTATTGCTCGGACAAGCATGCCAGCGGTGTTTCAACGACCTCGAGGTGCAGCGAAGGGCGACTGCTCGCGCAAAACGCGACGTTTCGCGCTGAGAGCGACGGCTCAGGCGGAAAGCAAATACTCGCGCGACGGGCAGCGGCGTGCGCGAAGGGCACGAATGAGTCGAAGGCGCCCGCCAGCCGTCTGGCGCTTCGTGTGCAGCGGGCCGCGCGCTGCATGGCGGGGCCGATGACGTGACGCCACCGCCGATCCAGGTGCTGCAGGTCGGCGCGGAGCTGTTCCCGCTGATCAAGACCGGCGGCCTGGCCGACGTGCTGGGCGCGCTGCCACAGGCGCTGGCCGGGCAGGGCGCGGACGTGCGGCTGCTGCTGCCGGGGCTGCCGCCGATCCTCGACGCGCTGGTGCAGCCGCGCGTGCTGGCGTCGATCGGTCCGGCCTTCGGCGCCGCGCGGGTGCAGCTGCTGCGCGCGCCGCTGGCGCCGACGCAGCTGCCGGCCTACGTGGTCGACGCGCCGCTGCTGTACCGGCGCGTCGGCGGCCCGTACCAGGACCGACACGGCAACGAGTGGCCCGACAACCTGCAGCGCTTCGGGCTGCTCGGCTGGGTCGCGGCGCAGCTGGCGCAGGGCGACCTCGATCCCGACTGGAGGCCGCAGCTGCTGCACGCGCACGACTGGCACGCGGCGCTGGGCTGCGCGTACCTGCACGCGCACCCGGCCGATGGCGCCGCCGCGGTGTTCACGATCCACAACCTCGCATACCAGGGGCTGTTCGCGCTTGACGACTGCGCGCTGCTCGGCCTGTCGAGCCGCTACCTGTCGCCGTCGGCGCTGGAGTTCCACGGCCGGCTGTCGTTCATGAAGGCGGGGCTGAAGTTCGCCGACCGGATCACCACGGTCAGCCCGACCTATGCGCGCGAGATCGCCACGCCCGAGTTCGGCGTCGGCCTCGAGGGCGTGATCCGCGGGCGCGGCGCCGACGTGAGCGGCATCCTCAACGGCATCGACACCGATGTGTGGGATCCGGCGCGCGACCCGGCGCTGGTCGCGCGCTACGACGCCGGCGAGCTGGCAGGCAAGGCGGCGGTCAAGACGCAGCTGCAGCGCGCGTTCGGGCTGGAGCCGGCGGCGGCGACGCCGATCCTCGGCCTGGTGTCGCGGCTGACGCCGCAAAAGGGCGTGGACCTGCTGCTGGGCGCGCTGCCCGAGCTGCTGCGCCTGGGCGCGCAGCTGGCGGTCCAGGGCAGCGGCGACGCGCCGCTCGAGGCAGCGCTGCGCGCGGCCGCCGCCGCGCACCCGGGGCGCGTGGGCTTGCGCGTGGGCTACGACGAACGCGGCGCGCACGCGCTGATCGCCGGCGCCGACCTGATCCTGGTGCCGTCGCGCTTCGAGCCCTGCGGGCTGACCCAGCTCTACGGCCTGCGCTACGGCACGGTGCCGCTGGTGCGCCGCGTCGGTGGTCTGGCCGACACCGTGCGCGACGCCGGCAGCGCCGCGCAGCCGGCGGCCGACGGGACCGGCTTCGTGTTCGAGCCGGCCACGCCGCAGGCGCTGGTCGACGCTGCCCGGCGCGCGCTCGACTACTACTGCGACCGCTCGGCCTGGGCGGCACTGATGCGCCGCGGCATGGCCCGCGACCACTCGTGGCGCGGGCCCG
>CAZKCJ010000220.1:0-5248 GCA_964550885.1 uncultured Rubrivivax sp.
CAGCGCACCGCATCACGGCCCACTCGGGCGCGTCCAACTGCCGGAAGTAGGCTGAGCGGGCGCGTCCGGCGGCGCGACGCCGTCGGCTGGTGCGGCCGGCGCGGCGTGCGCGCGCTCAAGGTGGCGTCGGCCTGACCTGGACCAGGATCTCGTCGGGCTTGACCATCCCGAGCTCGCGCCGCGCCTTCTCCTCGACCATCTCCAGGCCTTCCTTCAGGTCGCTGACCTCGGCCGCCAGGCGCTGGTTGCGCTGCTGCGCGGCGGCGTTGCTGCGCTGCTGCTCGGCCAGCTGCGCCTGCAACTGCGTGACCCGCCCCAGCCCGCCCTTGCCGAACCACAGCTCCGCCTGGACCAGCAGCAGCAGCGCGAGCAGCGCGACTGCAGCCAGGCGCAGCGGGGTCACGAGCTTCATCGGCCGGCGCTCACGGTTCGCCGCCGCCGAAGCTCAGCACCCTGAACTTGGCCATGCGCTCGTCGTAGGCCCGGGCGACTTCGCCGAGCAGTGCGGGCCGCTCGGCGGATTCGCCGCTGCGCTGGAAGCTGACCTGGAAGCTGCCGTCCAGCTGGCGGTTGATCGTCGCGGTGATCGTCACGCCGGCGTCCTCGCCGACCGCGACGCCGCGGCGCCGGTCGTGCTGGCTGATCGCCAGGTGCTGGTCGCCCAGCGCGGCGACCATCGTGTCGAAGGTGCGGTTGAAGTTGTTCAGGCTCGTGCGCTGCACGGTGCTCGCGCCGCCGGCGGCGCAGCCGGCCAGCGCTGCGGCAGCCAGCACCCAGCTTAGGGCGGCGTGGCGCCACCGGGCGGGTCGGGTCATCAACGCCCCATGCGCCGGTTGTAGTCGGCGACGACCTGCTGCACCAGTTCGGGCTCGGCGCCGGGCGGCCCGCTCTGGTTGAAGCTCACCCGGGTGCTGCCGTCGGCCTGCGGCTGCACGCCGGCGCGCAGCGACACGCTGCCGCGCTGGCCGACGATCACGCCCGACGCGCGCTCCTGCGTGACGATCTTCAGGCCCTGGCCGGCCATCGCACCGAGGGCGGCGTCGAAGGCGCGATCGAAGGTGCTCGGGTAGGTCGCTGCCGGGGCGCCGTAGGGGTAGGCCACGCAGCCCGGCAGCGCGAGCAGGCCGGTGCACAGCGCCGCCGTCGTCAGCGTCGATGCGATCGGCGAGCGCCCAGGGTGAAGCACGCGGCTCATCGTCGGGGGTGGGTTTCAGCGCAAATTGTAGAAAGCGCCGCGGCCCGGGTAGACCGCGATTTCGCCCAGATCCTCCTCGATCCGCAGCAGCTGGTTGTACTTGGCGATGCGGTCGCTGCGGCTCATCGAGCCGGTCTTGATCTGGCCGGCGTTGGTGCCCACCGCGATGTCGGCGATGGTCGCGTCCTCGGTCTCGCCGGAGCGGTGGCTGATCACCGCGGTGTAGCCGGCTCGTTTGGCCATCTCGATCGCGGCGAAGGTCTCGGTCAGCGTGCCGATCTGGTTGATCTTGATGAGGATCGAGTTGGCGATGCCGCGCTCGATGCCTTCCTTCAGGATCTTGGTGTTGGTCACGAACAGGTCGTCGCCGACCAGCTGCACCTGCTTGCCCAGCCGCTCGGTCAGCAGCTTCCAGCCGTCCCAGTCGCCCTCGTGCATGCCGTCCTCGATGCTGACGATCGGGTACTTGTCGCACCAGGTGGCGAGCATGTCCGTCCACTGTGCAGCGCCCAGCTGCAGGCCCTCGCCGGCCAGGTGGTACTGGCCGTCCCGGTAGAACTCGCTGGCCGCGCAGTCCAGGCCGAGCGCGATCTGTTCGCCGGCGCTGTAGCCGGCCTTGTCGATCGCGTCGAGGATCAGCTGGATCGCCGCCTCGTGGTTGGCGACGTTGGGCGCGAAGCCGCCTTCGTCGCCGACCGAAGTGGGCATGCCCTTGGCGTCGATGATTCTCTTCAGCGCGTGGAACACCTCGGCGCCCCAGCGCAGCGCTTCGCGCAGGGTCGGCGCGCCCAGCGGCAGGATCATGAACTCCTGCAGGTCGAGGTTGTTGTTCGCGTGCGCGCCGCCGTTGATCACGTTCATCATCGGCACCGGCAGCTGCCGCCCGGCCATGCCGCCGAAGTAGCGGTACAGCGGCAGGCCGCTCTCCTCGGCGGCCGCGCGCGCGACCGCCATGCTCACCGCCAGGGTTGCGTTCGCGCCCAGGCGGCTCTTGTTGTCGCTGCCGTCCAGGTCGATCAGCGTCTTGTCGAGGAAGGCCTGCTCGCTCGCGTCCAGCCCGAGCACCGCCTCGCTGATCTCGGTGTTCAGGTGCTCGACCGCGCGCAGCACGCCCTTGCCGCCGTAACGGCTCTGGTCGCCGTCGCGCAGCTCGATCGCCTCGCGCGAGCCGGTGGAGGCGCCCGAGGGCACCGCCGCGCGGCCCATCGTGCCCGACTCGAGCAGCACGTCGCACTCGACGGTGGGGTTGCCGCGGCTGTCGAGGATCTCGCGGCCGACGATGTCGACGATGGCGCTCATGGGGCTCCTTGCAGGCTGGGGGAAGGGATTAGGCCGGGTCGGGGGTGCCCTCGACCAGGATCATGTTGAAGTAGTCGGTCGCACCCGCGCGCTTCGCACGCGCAGCGCGGTACAGCTCGCCGTCGTAGAACGCCTTCGCGCGCGCGTAGTCGGGGAAGCGCACCAGCGCGACCCGGTGCGGCTGCCAGTCGCCCTCGATCGTCTCGTGGCGGCCACCGCGCACCAGGTACTCGCCGCCGGCGGCCGCGACCGCCGCCGGCGCCGCGGCCATGTACTCGCGGTAGCGCTGCGGGTCGGTGACGTGCATCTCGACGATCATGTAGGCGAACGGCATGGGTGGGTCCGCGTCAGGCGTTGAAGTCGTCCTCGAGCCAGGGCCGCGCCTTGACCAGGCGGTCGAGCTCGACCAGCTGCTCGAGCAGCGCGCGCATGTGCTTCAGCGGCACCGCGTTCGGTCCGTCGGACAGCGCGGTGGCCGGATCGGGGTGGGTCTCCATGAACAGGCCGGCGACGCCCGCGGCCACGCCGGCGCGCGCGAGCACCGGCACGAACTCGCGCTGGCCGCCGCTGCTGGTGCCCTGGCCCCCGGGCAGCTGCACCGAGTGGGTCGCGTCGAACACCACCGGCGCGCCGGTCGCGCGCAGGATCGCCAGGCTGCGCATGTCGGCCACCAGGTTGTGGTAGCCGAAGCTCGCGCCGCGCTCGCAGGCGGTGAAGCGGTCCTCCGACAGGCCCGCGGCGCGCGCCGCGGCGCGCGCCTTGTCGAGCACGTTGCCCATGTCCTGCGGCGCGAGGAACTGGCCCTTCTTGATGTTCACCGGCAGGCCGCTGCGTGCGACCGCGGCGATGAAGTCGGTCTGCCGGCACAGGAAGGCCGGGGTCTGCAGCATGTCGACCACCGCGGCGACTTCGGGTACCTCGGCTTCGGTGTGCACGTCGGTCAGCACCGGTACGCCGACCTCGCGCCTGACCTGCGCGAGGATCTGCAGCCCGCGTTCGCGCCCCGGGCCGCGGAAGCTCGTGCCGCTGGAGCGGTTGGCCTTGTCGTAGCTGCTCTTGAAGATGAACGGGATGCCGAGCGCGGCGGTGATCTCGCGCAGCTGCGCGGCGACGTCGAGCTGCAGCGCCTCGCTCTCGACCACGCAGGGCCCGGCGATCAGGAAGAAGGGCCGGCGCAGGCCGACCTCGAAGCCGCACAGCTGCATCGGCGCTTCAGCCCCGCGGCGGCGCGCCGCAGCGCGTCACGCGACCACCTTCAGCGGCTGCGCCTCGGCGGCGCGGCGCTGCAGCGCCGCGCCGATGAAGCTGTTGAACAGCGGGTGGCCGTCCCAGGGCGTGGACTTGAACTCCGGGTGGAACTGCACGCCGACGAACCACGGGTGCGCTTGCTGCGGCAGCTCGATGATCTCGGTCAGCTGCTCGCGCTGGGTGATCGCCGAGATCACCAGCCCGGCGGCGCGCAGCCGCTCCAGGTAGTTCGCGTTGGCCTCGTAGCGGTGGCGGTGGCGCTCGCTGACGACGTCGCCGTAGATCCGGTGGGCGAGCGTGCCCGGCAGCACGTCGGCGCTCTGCGCGCCCAGCCGCATCGTGCCGCCCAGGTCGGCGGCGGCGTCGCGCCGCTGGATCGTGCCGTCGCGATCCTGCCACTCGTCGATCAGCGCGATCACCGGGTGTGGCGTCGCCGGGTCGAACTCGGTGGAGTTGGCGTCGGCCAGCCCCGCCTGGTGGCGCGCGAACTCGATCGTCGCCACCTGCATGCCCAGGCAGATGCCGAGGTACGGGATGCGGTGCTCGCGCGCGTACTTCGCCGCGAGGATCTTGCCCTCGACCCCGCGCTTGCCGAAGCCGCCGGGCACCAGCACCGCGTCGAAGCGGCCGAGCTGGTCGATGTTGGCCGGCGCCAGCGCCTCGGAGTCTAGATACTCGATGTCCACGCGCGCGTGATGCTGCACGCCGGCGTGGCGCAGCGCCTCGTTCAGCGACTTGTAGGAGTCGGACAGGTCGGTGTACTTGCCGCACATCGCGATCGTCACGCGCTGCTGCGGGTGCTCGATCTCGTGCACCAGCCGGTCCCAGCGGCGCAGGTCGGCGGGGCGGGTGAGCAGCTGCAGCTTCATGCAGATCATCTCGTCCAGCCCCTGCTCGTGCAGCATCCGCGGCACCTTGTAGATGGTGTCCACGTCCCACATGCTGATCACGCCGTGCAGCTGCACGTTGGTGAACAGGCTGATCTTCTCGCGCTCCTCGTCGGGGATCACGCGGTCGGCGCGGCACAGCAGCACGTCGGGCTGGATGCCGATCTCGCGCAGCTTCTGCACCGTGTGCTGGGTCGGCTTGGTCTTCAGCTCGCCGGCCGCGGCCAGCCACGGCAGGTAGGTCAGGTGCACGAAGGCGCTGTTGGTGGGCCCGAGCTTCAGGCTCATCTGCCGCACCGCCTCGAGGAAAGGCAGGCTCTCGATGTCGCCGACGGTGCCGCCGATCTCGACGATTGCGATCGCCGCCGCGTCCTTGGCGCCGGCGCCGGCGCCGCGGCGGATGTAGTCCTGGATCTCGTTGGTGACGTGCGGGATCACCTGCACCGTCTTGCCCAGGTAGTCGCCGCGCCGTTCCTTCTCGAGCACCGACTTGTAGATCTGGCCGGTGGTGAAGTTGTTCGCACGCCGCATGCGCGTGCTGATGAAGCGCTCGTAGTGGCCGAGGTCGAGGTCGGTCTCGGCGCCGTCCTCGGTGACGAAGACCTCGCCGTGCTGGAAC
>CAZKCJ010000221.1:0-3829 GCA_964550885.1 uncultured Rubrivivax sp.
GGCGCGTAGCGCTCTCACCCAAGAGGTGAGGGTCGTCGTGGGCTTGAAAGTCACTGTTCATGCGGTCTTGCCAGCGGCACAAAGCGGTCAACTGCCGCAAGTGGGCTCAGAAGCCCTCTTCGACCAGCTCGGCCGCGCGCAGCAGCGCGCGCGCCTTGGCCTCGGTCTCGCGCCACTCCAGCTCGGGCACCGAGTCGGCGACCACGCCGGCCGCGGCCTGCACGTACAGCGTGCCGTCCTTGACGATGCCGGTGCGGATCGCGATCGCCACGTCCATGTCGCCGGCCCAGCTCAGGTAGCCGACCGCGCCGCCGTAGACACCGCGCTTGACCGGCTCCAGCTCGTCGATGATCTCCATCGCGCGCACCTTGGGTGCGCCGGTCAGCGTGCCGGCGGGGAAGGTGGCCTTGAGCACGTCGAGGTTGCTCATGCCGTCGACGAGCAGCCCCTCGACGTTGCTGACGATGTGCATCACGTGCGAGTAGCGCTCGATCGCGAAGGCCTCGGTCACCTTCACGCTGCCGATCTTGGCGATGCGGCCGAGGTCGTTGCGCGCCAGGTCGATCAGCATCACGTGCTCGGCGCGCTCCTTCGGGTCGGCCTTCAGCTCCGCCTCGAGCGCGAGGTCCTGCTCGGGCGTCGCGCCGCGCGGCTTGGTTCCCGCCAGCGGCCGGATCGTGACCTTGTCGCCGTCGGGCGTGTGCTCCTGGCGCACCAGGATCTCGGGGCTGGCGCCGACGAGCTGGAAGTCGCCCAGGTCGTAGAAGTACATGTAGGGGCTCGGGTTCAGCGAGCGCAGCGCGCGGTACAGGCTGAGCGGCGACTCGGTGTAGCGCTTGCGCAGCCGCTGGCCGATCTGCACCTGCATCATGTCGCCGGCGGCGATGTACTCCTTCGCGCGCGCGACCGCGGCCAGGAAGCGGTCCTTCGCGAACTCGCGCTCGACCGAGTGCGACGGCCCGCGCCGCACCGTCGGCGCGCTGACGCTGTACTGCAGCTTGTCGGCGAGCGCCGCCAGCCGGCGCTTCGCGCGCGCGAAGGCCTCGGCCTCGGCCGGGTTCGCCCAGACGATCAGGTACAGCCGGCCCGACAGGTTGTCGATGACGGCGACCTCCTCGCACTGCAGCAGCAGGATGTCGGGGGTGTCGACGCCGCCGGGCTTGGCGAAGCCCGGCGCCAGCCGCGGCTCGATGTAGCGCACCGCGTCGTAGCCGAAGTAGCCGGCCAGCCCGCCGCAAAAGCGCGGCAGCCCCGGGCGCAGCGCCACCTTGAAGCGCTGCTGGTACGCGGCGATGAAGTCCAGCGGGTTGCCGTCGTGCACCTCGACCACCTGGCCGTCGGTGACGACCTCGGTGCGCAAGCCGTGGGCGCGCAGCAGCGTGCGCGCCGGCAGGCCGATGAACGAGTAGCGGCCGAAGCGCTCGCCGCCGACCACGCTCTCGAGCAGGAAGCTGTGGCGGCCGCCGCCCGAGCCGTAGGCCAGCTTCAGGTACAGCGACAGCGGGGTTTCGAGGTCGGCGAAGGCCTCCGCGATCAGCGGGATGCGGTTGTAGCCCTGCGCGGCGAGGCTCTTGAATTCGAGTTCGGTGATCACGTCGGTTCCCTGTGGTCGGGCGGCGCGGCGGTGGCGCCGCGCGGCGGGTACGGGCCGGGGCGCGGGGCTTCGGCCAGGGGCTGCCGGCCGGCTGGGCGGATCAGGCCCGGCGCGGCGGCACGGGCGGGCGGCAAGCGGCGGGCGCTGGCGTCAGCGACGCCAGGGCCAGGCTCCCCGGTCGTGCGACCTCGGCTTGCGCGACGTGAACATGCGCGGCAGTCTACCGCAGCGACCGGTGCCGGCCGACCGCGCCGATCGGCCGCTCGCCGCCGACCGGATGCCGCCCGCGTCGCCGGCCGGGCAGGCGGGGCCCGCCCTCAGCCGCGTTCCTCGAGCAGCTCCTTGAGCACCACCGCCTGGTTGTGCTGCTCGTCCTTCGCGCTGTAGACCAGGGTCACGTGCTTGCCGTGCACGAGCGCGCGCAGCTGCGCGAAGGCCGGGTTGTGCTGCAGCTCGCTGCGGTAGCGGCTGCGGAACTGCGGCCACTTCGCCGGGTCGTGGCCGAACCAGCGGCGCAGCTCGTTCGACGGCCCGACTTCGCGCAGCCAGTGGTCGACCGCGGCCGCGTCCTTGGTCAGGCCGCGCGGCCACAGCCGGTCGACCAGGATCCGCTCGCCGTCGGCCGCAGCCGCTGCCTCGTACACGCGCTTGAGCTGGATCTTCATCAAGGTCTCCGCTGCCGCGGGCCATGCCCGACGGCCGAGCGTAGGCCGAACGCGAGCGCCCTGTTCGCGCAGCAGCCTTTGGGCGCCGGCGCGCCGCGGCAGGGCACGCGGCCGGCAGCCGGTGCGCGCGCGGCGGTGCTGCAGCCGCAGTCGGGCGTGCGTCGGTGCTGCGGCCGAAGCCGCGCGCGCGCCGGGGCTCGCAGCCGACGCCGCGCATGCGTGCGGTATAAGGGCGCGACCGCAACCACCGTGGGAGCCGCATGGCCACCAAGCCCAAGCGCGACATCGAGAAGACCTACCCGAAGGCCGAGTTCGTCGCGAAGCTGCGGCGGCTGGCCGACGCGGTCGAGCGCGGCGAGCGCTTCACGATCCAGATCGCCGGCGAGCGCATCCGGGTGCCGGCCGGCGCGGTGTTCAACATCGAGCACGAGCGCTCGCGCGAAGAGGAAGAGATCGAGTTCCAGCTGAAGTGGACCAGCGAGTGAGCGAGTGAGCGGGTGGGCGCGCGGCTGCGCCGACCCGGCCGGCTGTGGCTGCTGGTCGCTGCGGTGCTGGCGCTGGCGGCGCTGGGCGCGGCGGGCCTGGATCGCGCGGCGCTGGACTGGAAGCAGCAGCGCGCCGCCGCCGAACCTTGGCGCGCGTGGACCGCGGCGCTGGTGCACGGCAGCCGGCTGCACCTGGCGGCCAACCTCGCGGCCACCGCGGTCGTCGCCGCCTACGGCTGGGCGGCGCGGGCACGCGCCGAGCTGGCGGTCGCCTGGCTGGCCGCCTGGCCGCTGACCCAACTCGGGCTGCTGCTGCGGCCGCAGCTCGCGCCGTACTTCGGCCTGTCCGGCGTGCTGCACGCCGGCGCAGCGGCGGTGACCGTGCAGCTGCTGCTGCGCGGTAGCCGGCGCGAGCGCCTGGTCGGTGCGTGGGTGGCCGCCGGCATCGTCGTCAAGCTCGCGCTGGAGCAGCCGTGGGGCCCGCTGCTGCAGCCGCCGGGCGCGCTGGGCGTGGCGGTGGCGCCGCTGGCGCACGCGACCGGCACGCTCGCCGGCGCGGCCTGCGCGGCTGTCGTGCTCGCGCTGGCCGCGGCGCGGCGCGACAGCGCATAGACTGCGCCCCGCGGCGGCCCGCCCTGGAGGCCGCCGATCAACCTGCCGAAGGACCCCGAAGATGATCACGCTGTGCGGCGTCAGCCTGTCGAACTACTACAACAAGGTCAAGCTGGTGCTGCTGGAGAAGGGCCTGCCCTTCAGCGAGGAGCGGGTGCCGGTGCCGACCACCGACGCGCGCGTGCTCGCCGCGTCGCCGCTGGGCAAGATCCCGTTCATCCGCACCGACGACGGCAGCACGCTGTCGGAGAGCCAGGTGATCTGCGACTACCTGGAGGCATGCCATCCGCAGCCGGCGCTGGTGCCGGCCGACCCGCTGGCCGCGGCCAAGGTGCGCGAGCTGTGCAGCTTCCTGGAGCAGTACGTCGAGCTGGTCGGCCGCGAGCTGTACGCGCAGGCCTTCTTCGGCGGCAGCGTCAGCGAGCATACCCAGCAGCGCGTGCGCACGCAGCTGCAGCGCAACCTGCCGGCCG
>CAZKCJ010000221.1:3839-5203 GCA_964550885.1 uncultured Rubrivivax sp.
TGCTGAAGCTTGCGCCCTATGCGGCGGGCGAACAGTTCACGCTGGCCGACGCGTCGGCCTTCGCCAGCCTGCCGACGGTCGCGCAGGCGACCCAGGCGGTGCTCGGCGAGGACCTGGTTGCCGCCGCCGGCATCGACTGGAAGGCGTACCTGAAGCTGCTGGGCACGCGGCCGTCGGTGCAGCAGGTGAACGTGGACCGCAAGCGCGACGCGGCCGCGCTGGCGGCCAAGACCGGCGGCGGCTGAGCCCCGGCGCTGCGCCGCGGCGCAGCGCGGGTGCGGCGCAGCGCCGCGGCAGTGGCAATCGCCGGGGGCGAACGTGCGCACCGAATGGCCGCTGGCTGCGCTGCTGCTGCTGCTGGTGCTGGTGGCGGTCGCGCTGCTGGCCCAGCCGTGGTGGGCGCGCCGGCGGCAGGCGCGGCTGCTGCGCCTGCCGTTTCCGCCGGCGTGGGCGCTGATCCTGCAGCAGCGCGTGCCGCTGGCGGCGCGGCTGCCGACAGCGCTCGCGCCGCGGCTGCAGCGGCTGATCCGGATCTTCATCGCCGACAAGCCGTTCATCGGCTGCGACGGCCAGACGATCGACGACGAGGTGCGGGTGACGATCGCCGCGCACGCCTGCCTGCTGCTGCTGGGCCAGCCGGGCGACGCCTGCTACCCGCGGCTGCGGCAGGTGCTGGTCTACCCCGCCGCCTTCGTCGTGCCGCGCCGGCAGTGGCTGCCCGGCGGCGTGGTGCACGAGCAGCCGCAGGCGCTGATCGGTGAATCCTGGCACCAGGGGCAGGTGATCCTGGCCTGGTCGGCGGTGCGCAGCGGCGCCGACGCCGCCGACGACGGCCGCAACGTCGTGCTGCACGAGTTCGCGCATCAGGTCGACCAGGACGGCGGCCAGGCCGACGGCCGCCCGTGGCGCGCCGACGCGGCCACCGCGCGGCGCTTTGCCGCGGTGATGGCGCAGGCCTTCGCGCGGCTGCAGCACGAGCCGTCGGCGGCGCTGGATCCCTATGGTGCGAGCGAGCCGGCCGAGTACTTCGCGGTCGCGACCGAGGCCTTCTTCGAACGCCCGCAGGCGCTGGCCGCCGAGGCGCCCGAGGTCTACGCCGAGCTCGCGCAGCTGTACCGGCTGGACCCGGCCACCTGGTGAGCGCTGCGCGGCGGCGCCGCCGCCGGCCGGGCGAGGCCGTGGCGCAGTCGACCCTGTGCGGGTCGCCAATCGGTGCCCCCGCAGCGCCAGCGGCGGCGCTGTGCTGGCCCTAAAGCTCAGCCTACTTCCGGCAGTTGACCGCTTTGTGCCGCTGGCAAGACCGCATGACCAGTGACTTTCGAGCCCACGACGACCCTCACCTCTTGGGTGAGAGCGCTACGCGC
>CAZKCJ010000222.1:0-5199 GCA_964550885.1 uncultured Rubrivivax sp.
GCGCCGTGCGCGAGGTTGATGAAGTTCATCAGCCCCATCGTCACCGCCAGCCCGAGCGACAGCACGAACAGCACCATGCCGTAGGCGATGCCGTCGAACAGCAGGGTCAGCATCGGTGCGCGCGATTACGGCGGGGCGGCGGCGGCGCGAAACGGCGGCCGGGGCCGCCCGCGCGTCACTTGCTCTTGCCCGGGTCCTTGACCTGCTTGATGGTCGCGAACTCGACGTTCCACAGCTGGCCGTCCTTCTTCTCGACCTTGCGGATGTACACGTCCTGCACGATGTCGCGGGTCTGCGCGTCGATGTACACCGGGCCGCGCGGGCTCTCGAACACCTGGCCCTTCATCGCCGCCAGCAGCGCCTCGCCGCCGGCGCCCTTGGTCGCCTCCAGCGCGTTGAAGATCACGCGCATGCCGTCGTAGCCGCCGACCGCCATGAAGTTCGGCCGGAACTTGTTCAGCGCCATGAACTCGGCGACGAACTTCTTGTTGGCCGGGCTGTCGTGCGCGGCCGAGTAGTGGTGCGAGGTGACCACGCCGAGCGCGGCGTCGCCAATGTCGTCGAGCAGGTCGTCGTCGGTCACGTCGCCGGTGGCGATCAGCCGGATGCCGGCCTGGTCCAGCCCGCGCTCCTTGAACTGCTTCATGAACTGCGCGCCCTGGCCCGACGGCAGGAACACGAACAGCGCGTCGGGCTTGGCGTCGCGCACCTTCTGCAGCACCGGCGAGAAGTCCGGGCTGCGCAGCGGCGTGCGCAGCTTGTCGATCACCTTGCCCTGGCCGAGCAGGAAGCGCTCGGCGAAGTACTTCTCGGCGTCGATGCCGGGGCCGTAGTCGGCCACCAGCGTGACCACCGACTTGATGCCGTTCTTCACCGCCCAGTCGGCTAGGCCGACCGAGACCTGCGGCAGCGTGAAGCTGGTGCGCACCACGAACGGCGACGCCTCGGTGATCGACGAGGTCGCCGCCGCCATCACCACCAGCGGCGTCTTGCCCTGGGTGGCCACCGGCGCGGCGGCCAGCGCCGACGGCGTGATGCCGAAGCCGGCGATCGCGACCACCTTGTCGTTGACGATCAGCTCCTGCGCGAGCCGCCGGGTGTTGTCGGGCACCGAGCCGTCGTCCTTGATCAGCACCTCGACCTGGCGGCCGGCGACCTTGCCGCCGGTCTGCTGCATCCACAGCTTGACCGCGCCTTCGATCTCCTTGCCGGTGGTCGCCTGCGGGCCGGTCATCGGCAGGATCACGCCGATCTTGATCGGCCCGGACTGGGCCTGCGCGGCGGGCAGCGCGAGCGCCGCGGCGAGCGCGGCGGCGGCGGTGACGACGAGGCGGCGGCGGGGCGAGGGTGCGGTCATGCTGGCGGCTCCGGGATGGGCAACTGAGGATGCGCGATCCAGGCCGATCGCGCCGACGGACGGCGCGGATGATGGCACAAGCCGGCGCATCGCATCCAGCCGGGCGGCACCTGCGCGCCGCGCGCGGCGCAGCCGCGCCGCCGGCGCCTCAGCCCCAGACCTCGCGCGCCGTGTCCACCACCAGCGCGAGCTTGTTGCGCTGGTCCTCGACCGCGATCAGGTTGCCGTGCACGGTGCTGGAGAAGCCGCACTGCGGGCTCAGGCACAGCTGCTCGAGCGGCGCGTACTGCGCGGCCTCGTCGATCCGCCGCTTCAGCGCGTCCTTGCTCTCCATCGTGCCGAACTTGGTGGTCACCAGCCCGAGCACGACGATCTTGCCCTTCGGCAGGAAGCGCAGCGGCCGGAAGTCGCCCGAGCGCTCGTCGTCGTACTCGAGGAAGAACGCGTCGAGCTTCATCTCGGCCAGCAGCGCCTCGGCCACCGGCTCGTAGTTGCCGGCCGCCGCGTGCGTGCTCTTGAAGTTGCCGCGGCACAGGTGGATCGCCAGCGTCATGCCCTCGGGCTTGTGCGCGACCACCTTGTTGATGAACTTCGCGTAGCGGTGCGGCAGCTCGTTCGGGTCGTCGCCGCGCGCGCGCGCCGCCTCGCGCATGCGCTCGTCGCACAGGTACGCGAGGTTGGTGTCGTCCATCTGCACGTAGCGGCAGCCGGCGGCGGCGAGCGAGCGCAGCTCGTCGCCGTAGGCGCGGGCGACGTCGTCGTAGAAGTCGGGCTCGAGCTCGGGGTAGGCGTCCTTGCTGATGCCGGCGCGGCCGCCGCGGAAGTGCAGCATCGTCGGGCTCGGGATCGTCACCTTCGGCGTCAGGCCCGGTGCGACCTGGCTCTTCAGGTACTGGAAGTCGGCGAGCTGGATGTTCTTGGCGTGCCGCACCTTGTCGATCACGCGGATCACCGGCGGCGCCAGCTCCTCGCTGCCGTCAGGCTTCTTCACCGTGACCGGGATGTCGGTCTGCACGCCACCCAGCTGCTCCAGGAAGTCGATGTGGAAGTAGGTGCGGCGGAACTCGCCGTCGGTGATCGACTGCAGGCCCACGTCCTGCTGGAAGGCGACGATCTCGCTGATCGCGCGGTCCTCGACCGCGCGCAGCTGCTCGGCGCTGATCGTCTTGCGCACGAAGAACTGGTCGCGGGCTTCGAGCAGGTACTTCGGCCGCAGGAAGCTGCCGACGTGGTCGGCCCGGAACGGGGGGGAGGTGCGCAGGCTCAAGGTCGGTCTCCGTGGTGCGACTTGCAGGGCCGTGGGGCGTCGCGGGGCATCCGATGATGCCATTCGCGCGATGGCTGAGTGCGGCGCAGCGCGATCGAGCGGCGTTTGCGGTTCGCTGCGGCGTGCGCGGTACGCATTGTGTGCGCGCGGCGCGCCAGATCGCATAATCCGCGGCCTTCGGTCCAACTCGATGGAGACTGCCTGATGAGAGTCGTTGCGACGCCTGCGCTGTGGCTGTGCGGCGCGCTGATGCTGGCCGGCGCGCTGCCTGCCGGGGCCGCGTGCCTGACCGACGAACAGGTCGCGGCGATGGTCGCGAGCTACGAGGCGCGCCAGCCGGCGGCGACGCCCGAAGGGTTGAGCGACGACGACGGCGCCTGCACGCGCGCGAAGTTCAACGCGCAGCTGGCGCCGAAGGTCGGCGGACCGGTGGCCGGCTACAAGGCCGGGCTGACCAACCCGGCGGTGCAGAAGCGCTTCGGCGCAAACGCGCCGGTGTGGGGCGTGGTCTACGCGCCGATGCTGCTGCAGGATGGCGCGACCGTCGACGCCGCGTTCGGCGCGCGCCCGCTGTTCGAGGCGGACATGCTGGTGCGCATCAGCGACGCCGCGATCAACGACGCGAAGACGCCGCAGGAGGCGATTCGCTCGATCGACCAGATCATCCCGGCGATCGAACTGCCCGACCTGGTCGTGGCGGAGCCGGGCAAGCTCAACGGTGCTGGCATCAGCGCGATCAACGTCGGCGCGCGCTACTTCGTGCTCGGCACGCCGATCCCGGTCCAGGACCAGGCCGCGCTGCTGGACGCACTGCCGGCGATGCGCATCGTCGTGGGCGCCGATGGCCAGCAGCTGGACGCAGGGGCCGGCCGCGACGTACTCGAGCATCCGCTGAACGCGGTGACTTGGCTGGCGCAGGACCTGCGGCGGCACGGCCTCGCGCTGAAGAAGGGGGACCTGGTCAGCGTCGGCTCGTTCTCGAAGCTGCTGCCGCCGAAGCCGGGGCAGAAGGTCATGGCGCAGTACGAAGGCCTGCCGGGCAACCCGGTGGTGACCGTGCAGTTCCGCTGAGGCGGGGCCGGCTGATGGCGGTGCGCACGATCCTGAAGATGGGCGATCCGCGCCTGCTGCGGATCGCCGCGCCGGTGACCGACTTCGATTCGCCCGCGCTGCTCGCGCTGGTCGAGGACCTGTTCGACACGATGCGCGCGGCCAACGGCGCGGGCCTGGCCGCACCGCAGATCGGCGAGGACCTGCAGCTGGTGGTCTTCGGCTTCGAGCACAACGAGCGCTATCCGGATGCGCCGCCGGTGCCGCTGACCGTGCTGTGCAACCCGGTGGTCGAGCCGATCGGCAGCGAGCAGGTCGACGGCTGGGAGGGCTGCCTGTCGGTGCCGGGGCTGCGCGGCGTGGTGCCGCGCTTCGCGCGCGTGCGCTACCGCGGCTTCGACCCGCTGGGCCGGCCGATCGAGTGCAGCGCCGAGGGCTTCCACGCGCGCGTGGTCCAGCACGAGTGCGACCACCTGGTCGGTCGGCTGTACCCGACCCGGATGACCGACCTGACGCGGCTCGGCTACACCAGCGTGCTGTTCCCCGACCTGGACCCGGCCGAGGCCGACGACTGACCCGCGGGCGCGGCGGTCGCGCAGCGCACCTGGCGCTGCGCCGCTACAGGAAGCGCTCGAGCAGCCGCCTCGAATGGCGGTCCAGCGCGCCGTAGTCGCGCACCAGGAACTGCAGCCCCTGGCGGTCGCCGATCAGCAACCGCGTGCCGCCGAGGCGGCGGATGTCCTCTTCGCCGTTGAGCACGAAGCGGGTGGGCCCGCGGTCGGTGTCGACCGTCCAGGTGCTCGGCGTCGCGAAGCTGCTGACCGCGCGCAGCCGGCGGATTTCGGGCACGAACTCGCGGCTGGCGAGCTCCGCCTCGATCAGCGCGCGCTGCGCCGCGGGCAGCTCGGCCAGCCGCTCGATCCAGGCCAGCTCGCGCCCCTGCGCGCTCAGCAGCGCCAGGCCTTCGTCGGGGGCGCTGAGCGCGAACGCGCGCACCGGCACGACGCCGACGTGGACCACGCCGTCGGCGTCGGTCAGCAGCAGCCGGCCGAAGGCGTCGCGCTGCAGCTGCAGGTTCAACGCTCGACTCCGGCGTGCGCCGCCGCGTGCGCGCTGCCGGCGGCCTGCAGCTGCGCGGCGATCAGCGGTTCGGTCGCGTCCGCATCGATGCCGTCGATGCGGCGCGCCTGCGCCTCGTACAGCCGCCAGTAGGCACCGCGGCGCTCGATCAGCTCGTCGTGCGGGCCGATCTCGACGATGCGCCCGCGGTCCATCACCACCAGGCGGTCGGCCTTGCGCAGCGTCGACAGCCGGTGCGCGATCGCGATCGTGGTGCGGCCGCGCACCAGGTTGTCCAGCGCCTTCTGGATCTCCTGCTCGGTCTCGGTGTCCACCGCCGAGGTTGCCTCGTCCAGGATCAGGATGCGCGGGTCGATCAGCAGCGCGCGTGCGATCGAGATGCGCTGGCGTTCGCCGCCCGACAGCGCCTGGCCGCGCTCGCCGACCAGCGAGTCGTAGCCGTGCG
>CAZKCJ010000223.1:0-5172 GCA_964550885.1 uncultured Rubrivivax sp.
CCCGCCGCCGGTCTGGCCGCGACTTGGGCCGCGTCTGCCGCATCGCCGGCAGCGGCCGCGCTGCCCGCATCGACCGCTGCCGCCGCAGCGGCGCCGCCGGTCGCGGCCGCCTTGCGCGCCGCTGCGCCCGCCGTCTTCTTCGCGGCTGCCCACGGTGCGCCGGCCCGCCCCGGCCGCGGCTCGAACTCGAAGCCGACCTTGCCCTCCTTCGGGTCCCAGGCCAGCCGCGCCTTGAAGCTGCGCCGGGTGCGGTTGGACACGAAGTGTTCGAGCAGGTCGGTGCGCCCGTCGTGCAGCAGCTTGGCCAGCTGCTCGTGCGTGACCGGTTGCTGCAGGATCACCTTGCCGGTGCGGAAGTCGCAGGTCGCGTGCGCGCCGACCGCGTGCTCGCACACGTAGTTCGTGCCGTGCTCGTAGACGTGGCCCTTGCACTTCGGGCAGGCGCCGAGGCTCGTCTGGCCGGAGAAGTCCACCGGCTCGCCGGCCTCGGCCTCGCGCCGCGCGTCGTCGCCGAAGTCGAACTCGAGCTTCCAGTTGGCGATGTCGTCGTCGTACACCAGCTTGAGCTCGGCGGTGAACGGCCAGCCGGCCTTCGAGCGAAAGCCCTCGAGCGGGCCGATGCGCTTGTCGCGCAGGAAGGCCTCGGCCTCGGCCAGCTCGAAGCCGCGGCCGCCGGGCATCTTGCTGATGCTGAAGTCGCAGGCCTCGCAGGCGAAGCGCCGGTAGTTCTCCTTGACCACGCCGCCGCAGTTCGGGCACGGGGTCGCGAGCGTCGCGTAGTCGCCGGGGATGGTCTCGCGGTCGTACTCCTTGGCCTTACGCACGATCCGCTCGGCCATCTGCGCGATCTCGGCCATGAAGGCCGCGCGCCCGAGCCGGCCGTGCTCCATCTCGGCGAGCTTGAACTCCCAGTCGCCGGTGAGCTCGGGCTTGGTCAGGTCCTCGACGCCGAGCCCGCGCAGCAGCGTCATCAGCTGGAAGGCCTTGGCGGTGGGCACCAGCTCGCGCCCGTCGCGCACGATGTACTTCTCGAGGATCAGCCCTTCGATGATCGCCGCGCGCGTGGCCGGCGTGCCCAGCCCCTTCTCTGCCATCGCCGCGCGCAGCTCGTCGTCGTCGATCAGCTTGCCCGCGCCCTCCATCGCCGACAGCAGCGTCGCCTCGGTGTAGCGCGCCGGCGGCTTGGTCTTCAGCGCGACCGCCTCGGCCGCCTCGGTGTGCACGGTCTCGCCGGCGGCGACCGCAACCAGGTTCGCGTCCTCCTCCTGCGCGTCGCGGCCGTAGACCGCGAGCCAGCCGGGCTTGACCAGCACCTTGCCGTTGGTCTGGAAGCGGTGCTCGGCGCCGTCGACCGCGACCGTGCTGATGCGCGTGGTCACCAGGTACTCGGCCGGCGGATAGAAGACCGCGAGGAAGCGCTTGACCACCAGGTCGTAGAGCTTGGCCTCGGCCTCGCTCAGGTGGGTGGCCGCGTGCGGCGTCGGGATGATCGCGAAGTGGTCCGACACCTTGGCGTTGTCGAACACCCGCTTGGTCGGCTTCAGGTAGCCCTCGTCGAGCGCGAGCCGGGCGTGGGCGGCGAGCGCGCGCAGCGGCCCCGGCTGCTCCTCGGCGGCGATCATCGCCACCGTCTTCCTGACCACGCCCAGGTAGTCCTCGGGCAGGTGGCGCGAGTCGGTGCGCGGGTAGGTCAGCACCTTGTGCTTCTCGTACAGCGCCTGCGCCAGCGCCAGCGTGGTCTTCGCGGAGAAGCCGAAGCGCGAGTTGGCCTCGCGCTGCAGCGTCGTCAGGTCGTACAGCGCCGGGCAGCTGCTGCTGCTGGGCTTGGACTCCTCGCGCACGCTCGCCGGCCGGCCGCGCACCGCGGCGGCGATCGCCTGCGCGGCCGCCTCGTCCCACACGCGGTCGGCGCGCAGCTCGGGGTCGTCGGGGTTCTTCCTGAAGGCCGGGTCGAACCACTTGCCGTCGTACTCGCCGGCCTGCGCGGCGAAGCTCGCGCGGATCTCCCAGTACGGGCGCGCCACGTGCTTGCGGATCTTCTCCTCGCGCTCGACCACGATCGACAGCGTCGGCGTCTGCACCCGGCCGACGGTGGTCAGGAAGAAGCCGCCGTCGCGCGAGTTGAACGCGGTCATCGCGCGGGTGCCGTTGATGCCCACCAGCCAGTCGGCCTCGGAGCGGCTGCGCGCGGCGTCGGCCAGACCCTGCATCTGCGCATCGCTGCGCAGCTGCTCGAAGCCGTCGCGGATCGCCTGCGGGGTCATGCTCTGCAGCCACAGCCGCTGCACCGGCTTGCCCAGCGGCTTCGCGCCGCCCGCGTACTGCTCGATCAGCCTGAAGATCAGCTCGCCCTCGCGCCCGGCGTCGCAGGCGTTGATCACGCGGCTCACGTCCTTGCGCTTGAGCTGCTTGACCACCGCGTTCAGCCGCGCCTTGGCCTTGTCGATCGGCGCCAGCTCGAAGTGCGGCGGCACCACCGGCAGGTGCGCGAAGCTCCACTTGCCGCGCTTGACCTCGTAGGCCTCGGGCGCCTTGATCTCGACCAGGTGGCCGACCGCCGAGGTGACGACGTAGGCGTCGTTCTCGAAGTGGTCGGCGTGCTTGGCGAACTTGCCGGAGGCAGGCGCGAGCGCGCGCACGATGTCCTGCGCGACGCTCGGCTTCTCCGCGATGATGACCGTCTTGCCCATGGCTTCCCTGTCCTGTGCGGCGGCGGGCGGCGGCACCGGGCCGCTGCCTACAATCGCCGCCTTCGCGCGCGCATGCACGCGCGCGCCTACGAGTCCAATGTACCCAATGTCGACGCGCCCGCCCGCTGCCCGCTCCCGATCCACTGCCGGCGCCGCGCGCGGCGCCCGCGCCGGCCGGCGCATCCAGGTGCGCCGCAGCGGCGTGCACGGCAAGGGCGTGTTCGCGCTGCAGCCGATCGCCGCCGGCGAGTCGATCATCGAGTACACCGGCGAGGTGATCACCTGGAAGGAAGCGCTGCGCCGCCACCCGCACGACCCGGCGCAGCCGAACCACACCTTCTACTTCCACCTCGACGACCGGCACGTGATCGACGCCAACGTCGGCGGCAACGCCGCGCGCTGGATCAACCACGCGTGCGAGACCAACTGCGAGGCCGACGAGCGCGACGGCCGCGTGTTCATCCAGGCCACGCGCGACATCGCCGCCGGCGAGGAGCTGTTCTACGACTACGGCCTGGTGATCGACGAGCGGCTGACGCCCAAGCTCAAGCGCGAGTACGCGTGCCACTGCGGCAGCGCCAACTGCCGCGGCACGCTGCTCGCCCCGAAGCGCCGCTGACCCGATGGCGCCGGCGCCGGACGACGCGCCCGCCCTGTCCTGGGCCGAGTCGGCGCAGCTGCCGGCGCTGCAGGCGCGGCTGCCCGGCCTGACGCTGCAGGTGCTCGCCAGCGTCGACTCGACCAACGCCCGCCTGCTCGACGAGCTGCAGCGCGCCGCCACTGCCGACCCCGGCGCGCCGCAGCCGCGGCTGCTGGTCGCCGAGCGGCAGACCGCCGGCCGCGGCCGCCACGGGCGCAGTTGGGCCAGCGCACCGGGCGCGTCGCTGACCTTCTCGCTCGCGCTGCCGCTGGCGGCGCGGTCGTGGTCGGGGCTGTCGCTGGCGGTGGGCGCGGCGCTGGCCGACGCGCTCGAGCCGCCGGCGCCCGACGGCGCGCTGCGCATCGGACTGAAGTGGCCGAACGACCTGTGGCTGCTCGATGCGCCGGGGCGCGGCCGCAAGCTCGGCGGCGTGCTGATCGAGACCGTCACGGCCGGCGGCGGGCGCGTCGCGGTGATCGGCGTCGGTCTGAACCTGCGGCCGCTGCCGGCGCCGCAGCGCTTCGACACCGGCTACGCGAGCCTGGATGAATGCCTGCCGGCGATCGATGCACCCGGCGCGTTGTGGCGCGTCGCGCTGCCGCTGGTCGACGCGCTGCGGCGCTTCGAGCGCGACGGCTTCGCGCCTTTCATCGCCGCGTGGCGGCGACGCGACCTGCTCTTCGGCCAGCCGGTGCGCACCACCGATCCGGCCGCCGCGCTGGGCGTGGCCGACGGCATCGACGCCGACGGCGCGCTGTACGTGCGCGTGGGCGGCGTGCGCCACGCGATCGTCGGCGGCGAGGTCAGCGTGCGCCGGGCCGGCGCTTGAGCGGCGGTGATGCGCGCGGCCACGGCCTCGAGCGCGCGCCGGTCGGCGGCGAACATCGCGGCCGCGGCGGGTCGCGGCGCCAGCGGCCGGGGTGGCGGCTGGCTTCAGGATCGCGGCTGCGCGGCGCAGCGGCCCGGGGGCGCCGGTTCAGCAGCCAGATCCGATCCTTCGCCGTCGGTCGACGATGCGTTGTCGCCTCTCGTCGCGGCGCGCCGATCGGCAGCGCCGCTGCCGCCGCTGCCTGCCGCACGGGGCCACCGACGGGGTGGCCGACTCCGTTCACCCCAATCCCTCTTCACTTCGTCGGTCACCCCGCCGGCGGCCCGGCCGGGGGTATGCCCATGCCGCAGTGCGCGCCGGGACTGGCTCGCGTGTGCGGCGGGCGTTGCGCAACGCCGGACTCCTCGCGACCCAGCCGGAACGCAGCCTCAGTGCCGCCGCTGCGCGAAGGCCGGCTGACGATGCGCTGGCTGGTCGCGCTGCTGCTGCTGGCCAACCTCGGCTTCTACGCGCTCGCGCGCGGCTGGCTGGCGCCCTTCGTCGCGCTGTCCACCACCAGCCAGCGCGAGCCGCAGCGGCTGGACGCGCAGGTGCAGCCGCAGGCGCTGCGCATCCTGGCCACCGGGGCGCAGGCGGGCGCGGCGGCCGCCGCAAGTGATGGACGCGCCGCGGCCGGATCGAACGCCGCGGGCAGCGCGGACGCTGCGGGCAGGGCGGGCGCGTCGACCGAGGCGCAGGCCGGCGTCGGTGGTGGCGAGCAGCGTCTGGGCGACCTTGCCCTCGAATCCGGCGATGGTGGCCACGTGGGCGTCGAGGCCGGGGGCGTCGTCGTCGAAGCGGCCGGCGCGCACGCCCACCGCCACGAGGTCGACCTCGACACCGTCGGTGAGGGCGGCGACGTGGTCGACGGAGATCGGGATCGGCATGGGTGCGCTCCTTGCGGGGTGGGACGGTGGTGATCGAGAGACGAGGTGAGCTCAGGCGTCGCGGGTGGCGAGGGAGTGCCCCTCCTG